>NZ_JANSIY010000009.1:19197-35595 GCF_047462295.1 Synechococcus sp. H60.3
CAAGACCCCGCCGAGCGTTTTGCCAGGCGGGGTACATTTGCAAGCAAAACAGGGTTAACCTCGAGGGGAACATCGGATGGGTGGCATGGCCACTCCTTAAGAAGCGCTGCTCTCTTTGGGTAGGAAGAGCAATTCCTCTAGCAGATTTGGCCTTTTCACTCCCGCTTCAGCCACTGCCGGATCTGCTCGGCAGCCACATCGCGACCTCCCAAACCAAAAGCCAAAGCCACCGCGACGGCAATCGCGCCCAGCACTAGGCCAAAAGCTAGCACCACAATGTCGGTGGCTACACCCATCTGTTGTAAGGCCATGGCGCCGACGAAAACCAAGATGGCCACCCGCGCCGCCTGCGCCAGCACGCCTGCAGAGGGGTTGCCCAAGCTCTTGATCATGGAATGGGCCAAATTGGCCAAGTAAAGGCCGATCCCGAACACCAAGGCGCCGATGAGCACCCGCCCAGAAATCAGCAACAGCCCCTCTACGATGTCGGTTAAAGCAGCAAACTGCAACAGCTCCACCGCCGGCACCGCCCCGAACAAGACCACGCCCACCCAGACCACCAGGCCAGCAATTTCAGAGGGGGTGCGCCGCTTCACCAACTCCCCTTCAGCGGCAGGCGCTTCAGGAGCAGGGGCCAAGGGCAAGCCCAGGCCAGCAGCCAAGCGGTCGAAGCCCACCGCCTGCAGCAACTGGGTCACCAAGCCCGCCAAAAACTGCCCCAGCCAGTAAAAGACGGCCAGAATCAGAGCCGATCCTGCCATTCGGGGAATGGCCCGCAACACCTGCTCCAGCATCGCCACCGCCGGATCCGAGATGGCCCGGATTTCCAGAGCATTGAGAGCCGCAATCACCGCCGGGATCAACACCAAGATGTAGGCCACCGTCCCGACAATCTGGGCCAACTGGGGAATGCCAAAGCGGGCCCCCAAGCGGTTGGCTCCTGCTGCCACTAGCAAATTCGAGATGAGGCCGCGCACGATGCGGGCCAAAAACCAGCCCACCACACCAATGATGAGCGCTCCCAAAATGCGCGGCACCATCGACAGGATTTGATCCAGCAGGTTTTGCACCGGCCGCAGCGGCCCCCGCAGGTTCAGCGTATCCAGGATGAGCGGCAAAAAGAACAAGAGAATCAACCAGTAGAGGGCGTCACCCAGAGCTTCATTCAAGAGAAAAGGAGCGACCTCAGCCCCCCCCTCTGACTTTGCAGCCGTTCCTTCTGTGGCCGCTTCTGTACCCACCTCACCGGCAGCGCTCTCCTGTTGGAGAGGCTGAGCCAGCCGCTCGTCCAAGTTAAAGCGCCGTAGCCCCTGAATGACCGCTAGGCGGGCAACCGTGGCCACCGTCCAGCCCACCACCAGCAGCACCAGGGCTCCACCCAGCCGCGGCAGATAGACAAAGATTTCGCCTAAAAACCGATTGAGCGGATCGGAGACGGCCTGAAGCTGTAGGGCATTCAGCACCGCCACCAACACAAAAGCCAGGATGATCCAGTAAACAGCAGCGGCCACCCAACGCTCCGTTTGCGGCAGCTTCTCCCCAGGCTTTTGGCCCATAATCCAAGCAGCCAGGCGGTTATCGAGCTGCGTCCGCTTGAGCAGCCCCCGAACGCCAAAGGCCACCGCCGTGGCCACGATCCAACCCAGAATTAGGATGAAAATCGCCGCCAGCAGATTGGGCATAAAATCGATAAGCCTGGACCAAAGATTGACAAAAAAAGAGACAGTCTCATCTCTAAAGGTGTTTACAGGGGTGTCCATAATTACCCTCACAGCCTGAAATGCTCAGGATGGACAAATGATAAAAGTAGGTTAGCCTGAAGTGCTTCCTTGGGCAAGCTGGGTTTGTCTGGGAGAAAGCCTCAAATGTCAAAAGAAACGGCGGGTCTTGAAACAAAGCTTTACATCTATCCATGGGTAGCAAGGGTTGAGCCAAGCTGCAGGGGTGCTGCCCAAGAAAATTTAAGGTTTAGGTGTATAGGGGAAAACTTTTGCAGTTCTTTAGTGTTGGTTTTTCCTAAGCTTAAATCGGTTTCTTCCAATACACCAGCCCATCTTCTCCGTTGTTGTAATAGCCCTTGCGGCGTCCCAGCAATTGAAACCCTGCCGATTCATAGAGGTGGATGGCGGCGTGGTTGGAAGCCCTCACTTCCAACGTGGCCCAGCGACAGCCTGCTGCTCTAGCTTGGTCTAGGAGCGCTTCTAGGATCCTGCGGCCCAAGCCTTGTCGCCGGTGACCGGGATCCACCGCCAGCGAGATGATGTGGCCTTCTTCTTCGATGCGCCAGAGGATGCCAAAGCCCACCAGCGCTGGTGCTGTTTGCGTCGGCGTCGCGAGGTCTGGAGAGGGAAGGGAGAACTCTGTTCGGCCCGAGCCACAGGAAGCGCCAACGGCAACCGGTTCCGCCACAACCCCAATCACCGTGCTGGTGGGCCGTTCCAGCTCCGCGCGATACCCCTGTTCCCCCCAGTGTCCGCCGTAGCAGCGTCGATCTAGCTCCAGCAATTGGGGCAGGGCGGTGATGTCGAGCATCTGCAGCCGATAACTTGTGCTACCCATGGTGGTCTAGTCCCGCAATTCGCAGAACTCCGATAGCAACAACTGCCCAAAGGGATCGTCATCCGGGGCGGCGTAGGGCAGGGCTCGGCGGCTAAGGCTCAAGATCTGGCCCCCCGATTGGGGATGGGGCTTGAGCTCGTAGTCGATCCCTTCTTGGAAGCCGGCCTCCTGGAGGTAATCTTGGGCGGCTTTGAGGATCCCTGCTCGCAGTTGGGCTTTGACGGCGGGGGCCATGAGGTGGCGAACAAACCAGCGGGCGCTGTCGGGATCCACCTCGGCAAGGTATTGGAGAGCGGGGGTCAACACCGCGGAACGCTCTTGGGGAGAGAGGCTGTTGACCTGCTGCGCCACCGCGGGCACATCCCGCCGTTGCAGGGCCGCGATCAGGGCTTGGATGGCTGGAGAAAAGGTGGGATCCATGGCTGGGGATACCAGAGGGCTTCGAGGGTATGGACAAGGTCTGCCGCTTCCGCAGGAGAAGGAGGATGGGGTAGACAGACCGTGACATGGCCCAGCTTGCGCCCGGGGCGGGCAGGGGTTTTGTGGTACCAGTGCAGCGTGGCATTGGGGATCCCCGCCAGGCGCTGCCGCTTTTGGGCATAGTCACTGCTGGAGTGCTCATAACCCAAGAGGTTCACCATCACTGCTCCCCCACACTTGAGGGAGGGATCCCCCAAGGGGAGGCCGAGGATAGCGCGCAGATGTTGCTCAAACTGGGAGGTGTGGCAGGCTTCCAGGGTGTAGTGGCCGGAGTTGTGAACCCGCGGTGAGATCTCGTTGATCCAGATCCCGGCCTTGGGGTGGGGCGGCGGCACCCAGAAGAGCTCGATGGCGAACACACCCACCGCGTCCAACTTGTCCATCACCTTGACCGCCAGGTCGCGAATCTCGGCCTCGACAGTCGGGGGAAGGCGGGCGGGCGCCAGCACATAGCGGCAGACCTGCTCGATCTGCACAGTTTCCACCACCGGGTAGAGTTGGATCTCCCCCGCCAGCCCGCGGGCCACGATCACCGCCAGCTCCCGCTCAAACGGGATCCACTCTTCCAGCAGCAGCGGGATCCCGGCATACTCGGCCAGAGCCTGTTGCAAGGTTGCTCGGTCGGGCAGGATGCGGGTGCCCTGGCCATCGTAGCCCTGCCGCCGCCGCTTGAGCACCACCGGAAAGCCCAACCCAGATAGGTCTGCCGTCTCCGCAGGGCAAAAGGCCGGCACCGGCACCCCCAACTCCGCCAAGAACTGCCGTTGGTGCAACTTGTCCAGCAGCGGCTCTAGGGTGCTCAGGCGAGGGCGAAAGCGGGATCCCTGCGGATCCAACTTGCGCAGCTCCGGCAGCGGGATGAACTCGTTCTCAAAAGTTACCACCGGGCAGCGTTGCAGCAACTGGGCTGTGGCCTGAGTGTCCGTCACAGCACCCCAGACCACACCGTCGGCTACTGCCACCGCCGGATCGGTGGGGGCAGCGGCCTGCACGATCAGCGGGATCCCCAAGGGGCGGGCCGCCAAAGCCAACATCTGCGCCAACTGCCCGCCGCCGATCACCCCCACCGGTTGGAAGCTCTGGGTTTTTGGGGATACCTGGGGTTCCACCACTGTCTCGCTATACTGACGGGTATGCTGCTATCTGTTGCATCTTGGATCCAGAAATCATTATGGGATCCCTTGCCCTCGAGCGCTAGGAGCAAAACAGTGCAATCCCCTCAACCCTCTGAGCTCAGAGCTTTGATTGACCGGGCCTTGGCAGATAAGGTCCTAACCCGCGCTGAACAACAGCAGATCCTCAATGCCGTCATGGCCGATCAAGAGATTTCCCCAGAAGAGCACGAGCTGCTGGAATTGGTTGTGGAGCGCCTCAGCAGCGGCGAGATCCAAGCTGTGGATTGAGCCCCATCCCCAGGTTCTCCTCAAAACTTCAGAGAACGGATCCCTACTTGGGCTGCCGGGCACTCTGTCGTCCTGGGCCAGTTCCGGTGGGCGGATCGCCTAGAATAATTCAGAACCCACCTGTTTCTGCTGCCATGAGTTCTCGCTCTTCAGATTGGTTCACGCGGGCTCGCCACCTTTTCTACGGCGCGGCCACTGCCCTGGTGGAGATCCTCCAAGACCCGGAAAAGCGGGCCGAAAACCTCAACCGCCTCTCGATGGATCTGGCGCAACTGGCAGCAGAACTGGAGCAAAAGGGGGAGTTGATCGAACAGGAAGCCGTTCGCTACGTTGAAAGTCTCAGGGATCCAGCCGCCAACGCCCCCGCCCCAGAGAGCGAGAGGCCCGCCCCTGCTGAAAGCGCCCCCCCGACCACGGCTTCCCCTGCCCCTATCTCCAAAGAAGAAATGGCCGAGCTGATGGAGCTGATCCACCAGATCGAGTCTTTGCGCCTGGATCTGGAGCGGCTGCGCACCGAGCCTCCCTCTGCCTCGTCCTAAGTCTTGTGCGGTTCGACGTCATCACCCTCTTCCCAGAATTTTTTGCAACGCCGCTGCGCATCGGGCTGGTGGGCAAAGCCCTGGAGCAGGGGATTGCCGAGGTTCACTGCACCAACCCGCGGGACTTTGCCACCGACAAGCACCGCCGGGTCGATGATGAGCCCTACGGGGGTGGGGTGGGCATGGTGCTCAAGCCAGAGCCCTTTTTTGCTGCCGTCGCCTCCTTGCCCCGCCTGGATCCCTACGAGATCATCTTGCTCACGCCGCAGGGGCAACCGCTGAACCAGGCGCTGCTGCGGGAGCTGGCCCAAAAGGCGCAGCTCATCCTGCTCTGTGGCCAGTACGAGGGCTTTGACGAGCGGATCCGCCAATATCTGGCCACCCGCGAGGTGTCGCTGGGCGATTTTGTCTTGACGGGGGGGGAGATCCCGGCGCTGGCCTTGATCAACGGCGTGGTGCGGCTCTTGCCGGGCACAGTTGGTAAAATGGACTCGCTGAGGAGCGAAAGTTTCGAGACGGGGCTGCTGGAGTATCCCCAGTACACCCGTCCACCGGAGTTCCAAGGGCACAAGGTGCCGCCGGTGCTTCTCTCAGGCGACCACCGAGCCATTGCCCGTTGGCGTCTGCAACAGCAGTTGGTTCGCACCTGGCAAAGGCGGCCAGACCTGTTGGCCAAACGCCCCCTCACGCCCGAAGAACAACAGTTGCTGGCAGAGGGGCTGGCCGAGCAGCACACCGATGCGGAGGAACAGGATCAATGTTTGTAAACCGTCTCCGCTCCCCCCTCAACCCCCGGCGCGGGATCCCTGCGGCCCTGGGTCTGCTTCTGCTGGGGATCCTGGCCAGTGCCGAGGTTGCCTTGGCCCAAAGGGGAGATGTCAATGAGGCCATCCGCCGCGACCGCAACGTCCAGTTGTTCGACGGCACCAGCATTGACATGAACGACCTCCTGCGGGCCGCCGAGTTTCTCTCCCGGCAAAATGCTGCCTCGCGTTGGGACAGCAAGGCCGGGATCGACGCAGCGGTAGAGCAATTCAACCGCTCCCGCCGCCCTTTGGTGCTCTCCCCGAGGGCGCTGACGCCTGAGCCCACTCCCACCCCTTGAGAGGGATCCCACCCCCAACAGATCTGTTAAGATCGCTAAGCCGATCTTGAGTGCGCCAAAAGGTGGCGCACCGTTTTCGGGATCCAGCAGGAGATACCGCCGTGGTTAAAAGCACCTCTTCCAGCAAGGCCGATACGGAACAACGTTTGGATCCCGCCAGCCGGGGCCACTCCAGGGACAACTCCCCTGAGTCCAAGGGGATTCTCGGCTTCCTCCAGGAGACCCGCGCGGAATTGGCCAAAATTGTTTGGCCGAGCCGCCAGCAACTGATTAGCGAATCGGTGGGCGTCTTACTGATTGTGTTGGCCTTCGCCTCGTTCATCTACCTGGTCGATCAACTGTTTGGCTGGCTGGCCACTCAACTGTTCTCGTGAGGTTCTTTCTCAGATGGCCCCTGCCAGGGATCCCTATTCATTTTTGGGGACGGGAGGCCCATGCATACAGACAGACACAGAGAGGAGGTGAGGTGATGAGCCCAAAGCCAGAGCAGCGGTGGAAACGCCGTGGGGGCCACCCTGAGCCCCTAGAGCCTGTAGACACGGCGCCAGAAGGGGAAGAAGGCGAAAGTCAAGGTCGTCGCAACCTGCGCTGGTACGCTGTGCAGGTGGCCTCAGGCTGCGAAAACAAAGTCAAAAGCACCCTGATGCAACGGGCGGCGGCTCTGGATGTGGCAGATCAGATTGTCGAGGTGGTGATCCCGAAGCGGACGGGCTTCAAGCTAGATCGATCCGGCAAGCGCCAGGAACAAGAGGAAAAGATTTTTCCCGGCTATGTGCTGGTGCGCATGGATCTCAACGACGACACCTGGATGGTGGTGAAAACTACCCCCAACGTGATCAACTTCGTTGGCACGGAAGAAAAGCGGGCCTACGGTCGTGGTCGGGGCCATGTGACGCCACGGCCCCTCAGCCCAAGCGAAGTCCAGCGCATCTTCAGCAGCGTTGAGGTGGAGGAAGTGCCCCTCAAGATCGACATGGCACCTGGGGATCGCATCGAGGTGCTCTCCGGCCCCTTCCAAGGATTTTACGGCGAAGTGGTGGATGTCAGCCCAGAGCGGGGCAAGCTCAAGGCCTTGATCTCGATTTTCGGGCGCGATACTCCGGTAGAATTAGAGTTTGGTCAAGTGCGAAAAGAGGTGTAACGGCGTTTCATGGCTAAGAAACTGGTGGCAGTGGTCAAGCTGGCCATCCAGGCGGGCAAAGCCACCCCCGCCCCCCCCATCGGCCCGGCGCTGGGCCAGCACGGGGTTAACATCATGGCCTTCTGCAAGGAATATAACGCCAAAACGGCGGATCAAGCCGGGATGGTGGTGCCGGTCGAGATCTCGATTTACGAGGATCGCAGCTTCACCTTCGTCCTCAAGACGCCGCCGGCTTCGGTGTTGATCAAAAAAGCCCTCGGCATTGAGTCGGGATCCAGTGAGCCCCACAAAGTCAAGGTGGGATCCCTGACGCGAGCGCAACTGCGTCAGATTGCCGAGCAGAAGTTGCCCGATTTGAATGCCCGTGATGTGGAGGCGGCTATGAAAATCATCGCCGGCACTGCCCGCAGCATGGGGGTGACAATCGTCGATTGATGAAGGATCTTTAGTCTGATTGTTGTCTTGAAGTTTTGGGGGAGAGAGGTTCTCGCCAGCACCCCGAGGAGAAACGATGGCTCGAAAACTGTCCAAACGTATGCAGGCTTTGCGGGAGAAGGTCAAGCCCATTGCCTATCCCCCCGCAGAAGCCCTGGCCCTGATGAAGGAGACGGCCACTGCCAAATTTGACGAGGCGGCAGAGGTTCACATCCGCCTGGGGATCGATCCCAAGTATGCCGACCAGCAGTTGCGCACCACCGTCGTCTTGCCCCGCGGCACCGGGCAGGAGATTCGGGTGGCGGTGATTGCCCGTGGCGAGAAGGTTACGGAAGCCCAGAACGCAGGAGCCGACCGGGTGGGCTTTGAAGACCTAATCGAGGAGATCGGCAAGGGCATGATCGATTTCGACCTGCTGATTGCCACCCCCGATGTGATGCCCCAGGTTGCTAAGCTGGGGCGCCTATTGGGGCCGCGTGGCCTCATGCCCTCTCCCAAGGGTGGGACGGTCACCATGGATTTGGCCCAAGCCATCAAGGAGTTCAAAGCCGGCAAGCTGGAGTACCGGGCGGACAAAACCGGCATTGTGCATTTGATTTTCGGCAAGTGCAAGTTCCCTGTCGAAGCACTGCTGGAAAACTTGAAAGCCGTGCAAGAGTCTGTTGACCGCAACCGTCCCCCTGGAGCCAAGGGCAAGTATTGGCGAGCCCTACATGTTTGTGCTACAATGGGCCCCTCGATTGAGGTTGACATCAATGCCCTGCGAGAGCTGAAGTTGGTTGCTTAAGGCTGCTTCGGCGCTGCAAAGGGAAAAAGGCAGTTGCTTGCCGTTTGAATTGACTATTTTTCTGGAGGATCTGGGCAGAGAAGAGCTTCCCACAGTTGAATAGCAAGCCGAAGACAGCAGGTGCCTAGGGGCTTAATGTCCTGCCGAGGTTTGAGTGGAGTGCAAAGGGATCCCGTTGTGGATTGCTGGGTTATGCCTGCCTCAATGCGTCTCGGCTCTGGCTGGGACGCATTCTATTTGGCGGCTCTAGATACCCCCTTCCGACGGCAACACCTGTTCGGCCCTCAGTAAGCCAGTGACAACAAAGGAGGTGAGCGCATGGGCAAGCAACCTGTAGCGAAAAAAGCGGAGGTGGTCGATGAAGTTCGATCCCTGTTGCAAGCCAGCCAAATGGTGCTGGTCATCGACTACAAGGGGCTGACCGTTTCCGAGATGAACCAACTGCGGGCGGAGCTGCGCAAGGCGGATGCTGTCTGCATGGTGGTTAAAAATACCTTGATGCGGCGGGCTGTCGCCGACCAAAAGGCTTGGGCAGGGATTCTTCCCTTCCTGTCAGGGCCGACGGCCTTTATCATGATCCGGGGTGATATTCCAGCGGCCCTGAAGGCGTATCAAGATTTCGCCAAGCAAACCAAGAAGACCGAATTCCGCGGCGCCGCTGCCGAGGGGCTATCCCTGACCTTGGATCAGGCCAAGGCCATCGCCGAGCTGCCGCCCAAGGAGGTGCTCATGGCCCAAGTGGCGGGCAGCCTCAAGTCGGTGGCCACCCGACTGGCAGTGGGGCTCAATGCAGTGCCCACGCAAGTGGCTCGCGGTATCCATGAGATCCCGGCCTCCCTGGCAAGGGCCATCCGGGCTATTGCCGACAAGGAGGCGGCCTGACGGGATCGACCTGTGTTGGGTTCATCAACCCAATTCCACCTATCCACTTCGTTACCCTGAGGAGACAAGACCATGGCTTCGGAGCGTGTTCAAAAGATCCTGGAAGAGTTGAAAGCATTGAGCTTGTTGGAGGCTGCCGAGTTGGTGAAAGCCATCGAAGAAACCTTTGGCGTCAATGCGGCTGCCCCAGCAGGTGGCATGGTTATGGCTGCTCCCGTGGCAGCGGCAGCGGCACCGGCGCCAGCAGCGGCGGCTGAACCGGTGGAAGAGCAAACGGCCTTTGATGTCATTCTCGAGGCTGTCCCTGCGGATAAGAAGATCGCCGTCCTCAAGGTGGTGCGCGAGTTGACCGGCTTGGGCCTGAAAGATGCCAAAGATCTTGTGGAGGCCGCTCCCAAACCGGTCAAGGAAGGGATCCCCAAAGAGGAAGCCAACGAGATCAAGAAGAAGCTGGAGGAAGCTGGCGCTACGGTCAAGGTCAAGTAGTTCCATCAGCAGGGGAAAGGGATCCTCATTCAGAGCGTCTCTTGCTCCCAGCACAAGGGAGCTGCCAGAGCTCCAAGTTTAACCAGAACGATGAAGGAGGGGCAAAGCAGCTCCTCCTTTTTCGCTGATACGCCGCCGCGCTCTGCCCCTCTCCCTCGGAGAGGCAGGGAAATTGCTGGGCTGATCCCCCTTGCCGATTGGGGCGGTTAAACCCTGAAAACGCCCTCGTCAGCCGGTCGGAAACCATTACAATGGGTTACGGACGTTCGCCAGCACCCCCCATGGACTTCGGAGTCGGATTTCTTTCCAACAACGTCATGCTGCCGATCCTGGATTTTTTCTACGGGATCGTGCCCAGCTATGGACTGGCCATCATCTTCCTGACGTTGGTGATCCGCTTTGCCCTCTACCCGCTCAACGTCGGATCTATCCGCAACATGCGGCGCATGAAGGTGATTAACCCTTTGATGCGGCGGCGGATGCAAGAAATCCAGGAGAAGTACCGGGATGACCCACAAAAGCTGCGCGACGCCCAGGCCAAACTGTACAGCGAGCTGGGAGTCAACCCGCTGTCGGGTTGTCTGCCGCTTTTGATTCAAATGCCGGTGCTCTTTGCTCTCTTTGCCACGCTGCGGGGATCCCCCTTTGCAGCGGTTACCTACGACGTCAACCTGCAGATCTTGCCAGCAGAGGTGGCGGCAGAGGTGGTGCCCACCCCCTACGTCAGCCCCAGTAAGAACATCTTCGTCGCCGACTCGGTACACAAGCCAGTGGTGCTGGTGGAGCCCAAAGGCACCAAGATTGCCGTAGGGGAGCAGGTGCAGTTTCTGCTGCAGGGGCCGGGGGGCAAGCCCTTTGAGCAGTTGGTGGCAGAAGCGGGCGGGGATCCCAGCCTGTTGCAGCCCACCTGGAAGATCACCAAAGGAGAAGAGCGGGCCCAGATCCAGCCGGATGGCACCTTGCTGGCCCTGCAGCCAGGGGAAGTGACTGTGGAGGTTGCGATCCCGGGCCTAGCCTCTGACACGGGCTTTCTGTTTATCGACAAGTTAGGCCGTGTCGGCGCCTTTGACCCGGATGGCACCATCCACTGGGACATCATCGGCATGATTGTCCTTTTCGGCGTCTCCATTTACCTGAACCAATCCCTGACCAACGCTGGCCAGGAGACAGGCCAAGAGGATCCCAGCCAGAGCTCGATGGCTCGCATCACCCCTGTGCTGTTCTCAGCAATGTTCCTGTTCTTCCCCTTGCCGGCTGGAGTTTTGCTCTATATCCTTGTCTCCAACATCTTCCAAACTGTGCAAACCTTCTTGCTCTCGCGGGAGCCGTTGCCGGAGAACTTGCAGCGGTTGGTGGAAGAGGAGCGCCGCCGCGCTGCCCAGGTGATCACGGTGGAAGCCAAGGAGGTTGACCGACCGGCCAAGCCAAAGGCAGCCGGGGGAGGGCGCGAATCCCTGCCCTTTGAGCCCTAGGCAGTCCTTGCTGCTTGGCGTGGGGTGAGCTTACGGTCGAGTGCTTGATACCTCTTCAGAATTGGAAGCTGCCCAGGATGAGCCCCCCTGAGTCCTCTACGGGATCTTTGAAGGGATCCGCCGCCAAAAAATCGCATCAGAAGTCTGAGGGAACCGTTGCGCCTTCCCAGGGCAAGCTTTCTCCTGCCGAACATCGAGAACGGGCCAGGCAGTGGTTGCAGCAGGTGCTGGCGGCGATGGGAATCCCGGCAGTGGTGCGGGTGGTGGGGGAGATAATCGAAATTGAGGCCGATTCTCTAACTCCGGCCCAGAAGCAAATGCTGCTCTCAAAAGCGCCTGCATTGCCCTTGCCGTCGTCCAAAGAAGCTGGCCCTGAGGAAGAGCGCTCCCCGGTGGTTTTGGATGCGTTGCAGTATCTGGCCAACACCCTTCTCAACCTCAACCAGCCAGAAGACCAACAGCAGCCCTATATCCTGGATCTGGATGGCTATCGTCAGCGCCGTTTGCAGGAGCTCAAAGCCTTGGTTGCTGTCGCGGTGCAAAAGGTGAGAACCAGTGGTCGGGAATACGAGTTTCCCGATCTTTCTGCTGCCGAGCGGCGGCAGATCCACACGCTCCTGAAAGACCCTGCCTACGCCGATCTGGAAACCTTCAGCCGTGGCAAAGAGCCTGACCGTCGTCTGGTGATCCGGCGGGCCTCTTCTCGACCCTGACCTGGGGGCTCTCTTGCCGATAGGGGCGATTCTAGGGATCCCTGCTACCCAGAACGTATAGAGGGGGATGTCATGCTGAGGCCAATTCGTCTATCCGACCTGCGGCAGATGCCCGGTCAAACCCAAGAGGTACAGTTTAGGCAGTTTTTTTCAGGTTTTGAGAGCTTGACCCCTGTGGAGGGATCCCTGCAGGCCAGCCACCGGGGGCATTTCCTGGAGGTGAGCGCCGAGGCCCGCACCATCGTCACCCTCACCTGTCACCGCTGCCTGCAGCAGTTCAACCACCGGCTGCACCTGCAGGTTGAGGAGATCATCCTAATTCGGGAGCCCAGTCCTGAACCGCCGCCTCTAGAGCTGGAATTGCGGGACGAAGAAGATCTGCTGGAGAGCCTGCCGCCCAACGGCGAGCTGGATATCGAAGACTGGATGTACCAACACCTGCATTTGGAGATGCCCCACCAGTTGCCCTGTCGCCCCGATTGCCCGGGCATTGTGGTGGAATCGGCTGCGCCGCCTCCGGTGGATCCCCGCTGGTCGGCCCTGGCTGCCCTCCTTAAAGACTCCCCCCATCCCTAGCCACTCTCCACGGGGGGGGCTCCGGGCCATGAGCTGTATCGCTGCTGGCTAGAATGACCCCATATTTGCAGGTTCTCTGGCGTTTTGCTCGGCCCCACACCGTCTACGGCACCAGTGCCAGTCTGCTGGGCCTCTACTTGCTGGCCGGGTTCGTGGCCGTTGAACCAACGGCCCTGCTAACTGTCCTTCCCCAGTTGGGCGTGGCTTGGGTGGCTTGTCTGGCGGCCAATGTCTATATTGTCGGCCTCAACCAGCTCACGGATATCGAGATCGACCGCATCAACAAACCCCATCTGCCCCTGGCCGCCGGCTCCCTGAGTTGGCGACAGGGGGTGGGGATCGTCGCCGTCTGCGGGGTGGCATCCATCCTATTGGCCCTGACAGGGATCCCGTACCTGTTGTTGACGGTGCTTTTGAGCAACGGAATCGGCACCGCCTATTCCTTGCCCCCCCTGCGGTTGAAACGATTTCCGCTGGCGGCCTCGGCTTGTATCTATTGTGTGCGGGGGTTGATCGTCAATCTGGGCCTGTACAGCCATTTTCAGCAGTTGATGCAGGGGGAAGTCGAGCTTTCTGCTCCCATTGTTTTTCTGACAGGGTTTATGTCTATTTTTGGGCTGGTGATCGCCCTTTTCAAAGATATTCCCGACATGGAGGGGGATCGGCGGTTTGCCATTGCCACCTTTTCGTTGCGCTTTGGCCAGGAGCGGATCTCAAAGTTTTGCATTGGCATTTTGGCCGCTTGTTACCTAGCGTTTATCGCTTTGGGAAGCTATTTTCTTCTCATGGGCCAGGGTGCCTGGATGCTGTTAGGGCATGGGCTGGGGCTAGGAATCCTTGTGGGCTATGGTGTTCGCCTGGATCTGGGTTGCCGCGACGCGATCGTGGCCTATTATCAACTGATCTGGAAGTTGTTTTACTTGGAGTACTTGCTCTATCCTTGGGCCTTCTTCCCTTTTTCCTAGCGATTTCTCGCCCTGGATCTCAGGCAGGCAGTAGATCTCCAAAAACCTAGAGATACCGCTTCATCTGGATGCGAAAGCGGCCTTTTTTCGTCTCGGCTACCTCTTCAATTTGCAGCCGACCGCGACCACGAATAGCAATCCAATCCTGGGGGCCGACAGTGTAGCTGGCTTGGGTAATCGGCTTCCAATTAACCCGCACCTCTCCCCGCTGGATCTCTTCCACCATCTTGCTGCGGGACAGGCCAAATCCCGCCGAGGCCACTGCATCCAGGCGCAAAGAGGCTTCCACGCTGGTGATGGACTTCACCCGCGGCGGTTGAACCTTTAATTGGTTGAGAGGGATGGGGCTGACCTTGACGGGCACGCTGCGCACCTGCGTCAGGTTGAGGCTGAGATAGTCCACCAATTCCGGCACAACGATGGCCTGGGCCCCCGTGTCACCTAAAACAAGGATGTCTCCCACTTTCTCCCGGGCAATGCCAGCTCCCAGCAGGGCTCCCAAAAAATCGCGGTGAGTGGCCGGGTCGAAAAGAAAGTTTCCCTGTATCTGAACAGCGGCCAAGGGGATCCCTTCTGCGCCTTCCACCTTCAAGCTGACCTCAGAGCGAGCCAGGGCTAGGCGTTGCCGCTCCGCCTGGGCATAGCCCCCCCAGGCCACCACCTGCAGTTCAGCCAAGTTGTGCAACCGGCTTTGCACCTCGGCTACCTCTGGCGGGGAGAGAAAATCGCTCCAGACCACTTGCCAGGTTTTGAGGGCTTGCTCCCCCAGATCCAGAATGCGCGCTAAGGTTTCTCGATACTCCGCTCCTTTCAGTAGATCGACTCTGGGCAGCATGTTGGGACGCTTCAAGGCTTCGTTCTGTTTGTCCCATGCTAAGCTAGATCCCCAGGATCCTGGCGGGCGTAGCCAAGTGGTTAAGGCAGAGGATTGTGGTTCCTCCATTCGTGGGTTCGAGTCCCATCGTCCGCCCTGCCAAAGAGAGAAAGGGGCCTCTATTCGCAGCTTAAAACCAGGGTGCCCACGGCGTCGATGCTGCCTGTCCAACCGGCTTCGATGACTACGGTAGCCTCAGGCATCTCCACAATCGCCGGCCCGCGTAGCGGAAACCCCACATCCATGCGCCGCCGATCGTAAACCGGGACTGAACGCATTTGGCCGCCCATCCAGGCCTGTCGCTCCCCCTTGAAGGGATCCCCTGGCAAGGGTGGGGGGGCTTGCAGCGGGACGCTGGGCAAGGCCTGCACCGCCCGCAGGCGCAACTGGATGGCTTCCACCACCTGGCTGGGATCCTGCCAGCCGTGGCGCTGCTGGTGGGCCTGGTGAAACCGCTGTTCCAAGAGAGAAACTGGATCCGACAACTGGGCCGGGATCTCCAGCTCAAAGGACTGGCCGCGATAGCGCAGGTCTAAGCTGAAGTACAGCTCCGGCTCCTGCAGGTCAGCTTTCGCCTGGCGGATGAGGGGCGCCGCCCATGGGGCCAAAAGGGATCCCTCGGCAGCCGACTCCAGTTGCCGCAGCGGCTGCAGGATGGCCCGCCGGTAATCCCGCTGTAGGTTGGCCACAGCCATACCTAGCGCTGAGAGGACACCGGCAAAGGCCGGGATCAAGATGCGGCGGATCCCCAGCTCCTCTGCCAGGGCACAGGCGTGCATAGGCCCGGCTCCGCCAAAGGCCAGCAGGGCAAAATCGGCGGGATCCAAGCCCCGCTCCACGCTAATCACCCGCAAGGCCCGTGCCATGGCCCCATTGGCCAGGGTGCGAATGCCGACAGCTGTCTCCTCCAAACTCAAACCCAAGGGCTCCGCCAGCGTCGCAATAGCCTGGCCAGCCAAGTCCCGCCGCAGGCAAACAGAGTCCCCCAGCCAGCCCCCATCCGGCAGGTAGCCCAGCCAAAGGTTGGCGTCGGTTACTGTGGGAGCCGTTCCTCCCCGCCCGTAGCAGGCCGGCCCAGGGTTGGAGCCGGCACTTTCCGGCCCCACCTGCAGCCCCCCGCCCGGCAACAGCAAGGCCAGGGATCCGCCCCCGGCACTGACGGTATGGATATCAATCTGAGGCTGTTGCACCGGCAGGCCGCACACCACCGCTGACGGGGTAACCTGAGGGAGGCCGTCTTGAATGAGGGCCACATCGGTGCTGGTTCCTCCCATGTCCAGGCTGAGCAGATGGGAATAGCCGCTCAGACGGCCCACATAGGCCGCTCCGTAAACGCCGCCCGCCGGCCCCGAAAGCAATGCCACCGAGGCGTGGGCTGCCGCCTGAGCAAGGGAGGTGACGCCGCCGGAGGATTGCATGATCAGGGGGGCGGGGATCCCTCTCTCCCGACAACCTTGGGCCAAGCGGTGCAGGTAGCCCGCCAGCGCCGGGCTGAGGTAGGCATCAATGGCTGTGGTGCTGAAGCGCTCGTATTCGCGAAACTCCGGTGTCACTTCGCAGGAGAGGGAAACGTGCAAGCCGGGCAAGGCCTCGCGCAAAGCCGCCCCCAGGCGCTGCTCGTGCTCCGGGTAGAGGAAAGAAAACAAAAACCCCACCCCCACCGCGCGGATCCCATCCCGCCGTACCCGCTCTCCCACCTCCCGGATGACGCGCTGGATCTCCTCCTCCGTCAGCGGCTCCAACACGCCGCTTGCGCTGCAGCGCTCCTTTACCTCTAGGCAGTGGTGGCGGGGCACCACCGGCTCCGGCTTGGGCTGGGTGAGGTCGTAGAGGGAGGGGCGGTTTTGGCGGCCAATGGCCAGCACATCCCGGAAACCCGCCGTGGTCAAAAACAGGGTAGGGGCTCCCTTGCGCTCCAGGAGGGCGTTGGTGGCCACCGTCATACCATGGCAGAACACGTCTACCTTGACCGCGCCCAGCT
>NZ_JANSIY010000010.1:0-1754 GCF_047462295.1 Synechococcus sp. H60.3
GTTTCGGGCTGGGGGCCGGTATCCGCATCCAATCTCCCCTGGGGCCGCTGCGCATCGACTACGCAATCGGGCAAGGGGAGGCCGGCCAGGCCCAACTGCACTTTGGCATTGGCGAGAAGTTCTAGCTTGGCGGTGGATCTGCTGCCGGCTTGCTATGGTGGGAGCAAGTGCTCGTGAGGGAAGCAACCGATGAAACGGCAACTTGGCCAATCGTTCCGCGGCGGATCTTGGGTACTCTTGCTCTGCGTCAGCCTAGCCCTGGCAGGGTGTGGGCCGTTGGCACGGCTGGGCATCGGCACAACTCCCATCGCCCAGATCGAACAAAATCCTTCTCGCTACACCAATGTGTACGTCCGCGGTCGTGTGGTCAATCAAATAGGCGTGTTTGGCCAGGGCATGTACGAGATCCAAGACAACAGCGGCTCCCTCTGGGTCATCACCAACAAGGGCCTGCCGGCCATGAACAGCACCGTAACTGTGCGTGGCAAGGCCCAAGAGGGCATTGTGCTGGGGGGACGCAGCTTTGGGGTCTCGTTGGTGGAAGCAGAGCGCTTCTAGCCGGCCCCCAAAGCCAGCATGGAGACGCGGCCCGCCAAAGTTTTGGCAATTTGCCGCAGGGCCTGGGCCGAAGCCGACTCGGGCTGGCCGACCACAATCGGCTGACCCGCATCTCCCCCTTGGCGCAGGGCAATCTCCAACGGGATCCGCCCCAGCAGTGGGATCCCCAGCTCGCGGGCCGTGGTCTCTCCACCGGCTGAGCCGAAGATATCGTACTGGCGATCCGGTAGGTCGGGTGGAATGAAGTAGCTCATGTTCTCCACAATGCCGAGAATGGGCACCCCCAACTGGCGAAACATGTTCAAGCCCTTGCGGCTATCCAGCAGGGCCACCGACTGCGGCGTAGTGACGATCACAGCTCCCGCCAGCGGCACCGCCTGCACCAGGGTCAATTGCGCATCCCCGGTGCCGGGGGGCATGTCCACGATGAGATAGTCCAGCTCCCCCCACTGCACCTGGTAGAGGAATTGCCGGATGACGCCGTTGAGCATCGGCCCCCGCCAGATCACCGGCTGATCCCGCCCCACCAAGAGACCCATCGACACCATCTTGACGCCGTAGTTCTCCAGGGGGAAGATGTCCTCGCCGCCGTCTTCCCGCTTGCGCACCAACAGAGACTGATCCTGCAACCCCAGCATCAGCGGCACATTGGGGCCGTAGATATCGGCATCCAGCAGCCCCACCCGCGCTCCGCTCTGGGCCAGGGCAACCGCCACATTCACCGATACTGAGGTTTTGCCCACCCCCCCCTTGCCGCTGGAGATGGCGATGATGTTGCGCACGCCGGGGACAGACTGGCGATCCGGCAGGGAGGGCGAGCGGGGAGTTTCTGCTGTAACCGTGACCTCGATGGTTTCAACGGGAGCCAGGCGGCGGATGGCAGCCTTGCACTCCTCGACGATGAATTCCCGCAAGGGGCAGGCCGGTGTCGTCAGCACCAGGGTAAAGGCCACCCGCTCCGGCTCGACGCGAATGTCGCGGATCATGTTCAGTTCCACCAGGCTGCGGCGCAGCTCCGGATCTTGAACCGGGCGCAACGCCTCAAGGATGGCGGCAGCATCGAGGGTGGAGGTGGTCATGGCATCAAAAATGAGGTAACGGCTCTATTTTTCACTCTAATCGGTTTTTCTCCAGGGTCTTCGCCCGCTGGCAGGACAGTTGCGAAACTGTCTGCCAACGCTGGCCCTCTGTAGCCG
>NZ_JANSIY010000010.1:1854-34655 GCF_047462295.1 Synechococcus sp. H60.3
GCAGCCCACCTCGGCCTGGGATCCCTCCTGCCGCTACTTTTCTCGCTCACCCTATCTGCCCTGTGCCGTGAACCCCTGGGCCCCTGTCGCTGCCCTCATTACGTCGCGCCTCCAACCGCTGGGGAAAAAGAATAAGCTGGAGTCTGTACCCGTGCCGATGTTCCAGGAAAAGGGTGGGTGGAGCCGGGCAAAAGTATGGAAATTCGTCCTGCCACGCCTGAGGATGTGCCCGTTCTGTTTGATCTCATCTGCGCTTTGGCCGAGTACGAGCACCTGAGCCACCTGGTAACGGGATCCGCCGAGCTGCTGCAACAGCATCTGTTTGGCCCCGAAGCCTTTGCTTCGGCCTTGTTGGCAGAAGTGGGGGGGCAAGCGGTGGGGTTTGCCCTCTACTTTCGCAACTTTTCCACCTTCCTCACCCGACCGGGGATTTACCTGGAAGACTTGTTTGTGCTGCCGGAGTTTCGCGGCAGGGGCATTGGCAAGGCGCTCTTGGCGCGGGTGGCCCAGGAGGCAGTGGCCAAAGGATATGGGCGGCTGGAGTGGATGGTTTTGGACTGGAACCAGCCAGCAATTGAGTTCTACCGGCGCCTGGGTGCCAAGCCACATCCGGAGTGGATCCTGCACCGCGTGGTGGGTGCTGAGCTGGAAGCTTTGGCTCGGCTGGCCGAGGATCCCTACCCCTCTTGAGCAAGAGATCCCAGGGATCCCTGCGCGAAAGGGGGATCCAGACCTCTATACTTAGCGGCTGAGCCGAGGTTGAGCCGAGCATGAGCCCAACGCAAACCGTCACTCCCCAAGGGGCTGAGATCCTCTGCATTGGTACAGAGTTGCTCTTGGGAGAGATCACCAACACCAACGCCCAATACCTGGCAGCCGAGTTGGCCAAGCTGGGGATCCCGCACTACTACCAAACGGTGGTGGGGGACAACGAAGCCCGCATCCACCATGCTTTGGAGGTGGCCTGCAACCGCTCCAGCCTGCTTTTAATTACAGGAGGGCTGGGGCCAACCCCGGATGATCTGACCCACTCGGCACTGGCCTCTTTTTTCGGCGTGGAGATGGTGGAGCACCCGCAGGTTTGGGAGGAGATTCTGCGAAAGTACGGCCAGCGAGGTATGGAGCCCTCGCCCAGTAACCGCAAGCAGGCCTTTTTGCCTCAGGGGGCAACCGTCCTGCCCAACCCCCTGGGCAGCGCCTGTGGCCTCATCTGGCAGCCCCGGCCCGACCTGCACATTCTCACCTTCCCCGGCGTGCCGCGGGAGATGCAGCAGATGTGGCAGGAGACGGCTGTGCCCTATTTGCGCTCCCTGGGCTGGGGCAAGGAAGTGTTTTACAGCCGCGTGTTGCGCTACTGGGGCATTCCTGAATCGACCTTGGCCGAACGGGTGGGATCCCTGCTGGCGGGGGAAAATCCCACGGTCGCTCCCTACGCCAGCCAGGGGGAGGTGCGCCTGCGGGTTACCGGACGTGCCCCCACGCGTGAGGCGGCGGAAGCATTGATTGCCCCGGTGGTGGAGCAGATTTTACAGATTTCCGGGGAAGACTACTTCGGCAGCGACGAGGCCACCTTGGCCAGCGTGGTGGGGGAGTTGCTGCTGCAGCGGCGGCAAACCCTGGCGGTGGCGGAATCCTGCACCGGTGGCCTGCTGGGGCAGTTGGTAACCGGGATCCCGGGCAGCTCCCGCTATTTTGTTGGGGGGATCGTTGCCTACGACAACCGCATCAAGGAGCAGCTCTTGCGGGTGGATCCCGCGGCGCTGCAGCAGCAGGGGGCCGTGAGCGAGCCGGTGGCGGCCCAGATGGCGCTGGGGGCCAAGCAAGTCCTCGGCTCCGACTGGGCCTTGAGCATCACCGGCATTGCCGGGCCAGACGGGGGTACCCCCACCAAGCCGGTTGGCCTTGTGTATCTGGGCTTGGCCGACCCGGAGGGGAAAGTGGAAGTCCACGAGTACCGCTTCGGCAGCCTGCGGGGCCGCGAGGGGGTGCGCTGGTGGAGCGCCCAGACGGCGTTGGATTGCCTGCGGCGGCGCTTGCTCCGCTACCCCCTTTCGGGGGATCCACCTCAGCAAGGCCAGATCCTTGAGTAAGCTGGGGGAGCAGACAGACTTGGAGCAGGTTGATGAATCCTGCGGAGGCGGGCAAAGAGGCGCTGCGGCAGGGCCGCTTTCAAGAGGCCATCCAACTTCTTGAGGACTACTTGGCCCAGTTCCGTCAGGAGGGCAAAGCAGAGGGGAGCCCGGCAGGCTCCTCCGACAGCCAGGCCCTGGAGGCCCAGATGAACCTGGTGCGGGCCTACCATCTGGCGGGCGAGGCGGAGAAGGCGCGGGCGCTTTGTCTGGAACTGCTGCAGCACCCGGATCCCCAGGTGCAGGGCTGGGCCCAAAAAATCCTGCCCCGCCTGCCCCAGACGGTGGAAAAACCCGCTGCTTCCCCGCCCTCCCCAGAACCGGCTTCTGAGGCTCAGCCGCTCTCCAGCCGCCAACGGGCCGCTCAACTGGGCCTGAGGATCCCCCTGCCGGAGCGGGCCGGTTCTCTACGCTGGGCCAAGTGGGGATCCCTGGGGGTGGGCATCCTCTTCCTCTGGGGGTTGAGTTTTGTGCTGGTGGGCAGCCACCTGGATTTTGGGCGGCTGAGTTTTCCGCGGCAACTTTGGTTTTTGCAAGGGTTGCTGCCCTGGCTGCGCAATGGCCTGCGCTGGTTGGTAGCCGGAAGCCTGGCGGTCAACTTTGGCGTCGGCCTTTTGTTTTTTGCCCCTTGGCTGATGGATCACCTACACCGGCGGCTGCACAAGCTGCGCTGGGCCACCTTGGGGGAAATTGAGCGCCACAGTCCCGAGGCGGCCCGCCTGCTGCAGCGCCTCTGCACCCAAAAACAACTGAAACAACCCCGCCTGGGGGTGATCCCAGAAGGGGGGCCACTGGCCTTTGTTTACGGCACTTTTCCTGATGGCGGCCGCATCGTGGTCACCCAGGCCCTGTTGCAGCAGCTTGCCCCGGACGAGATTGCCGCTGTCTATGCCCAGGCTCTGGGGCGGATCGTCAACGGCGATATCCTGATCCTGACTCTGCTGGGATCCCCCCTTCAACTGGTTTACTTGGCTCTGGAGCAGGTGAGCCAACTGGGGAACAAACGGCGGGATCTCATCGGCCATGTGGCCCCCCTGCTCTACCTAATCTACACAGTGCTTTCCTACCCGCTGTTTTTCCTCTCTCGCCTGGGCACCTCCCACGCCGATCACTTCGCGGTGGAGGCCACGGGCAACCCCAACGGGCTGGTGGCCGCTCTGCTCAAGTCGGCTGCCGGCCTGCAGGAGGCCCACAAAAACGACCGCCGCCCATCTTCGCTGCTGCACTGCACCCGACTGTTCAGCTTCTTGGACTTCAAAACCACCGCCGCTGCCAGTGCCGCCGTCCGCCTGCGGGATCCCGCCCAAGCTGGCCAAGTCTTTCTCTGGGATCAGCTCAACCCCTGGGCCCGCTGGATGCAGGTCAACTCCAGCCATCCGTTGCCGGGGCACCGCTTCCAGGTTTTGGCGGAGTATGCGCAACGGCTGCGCCTGCTGCCGGAGTTGCGCCTGGGATCTGGATCCAAGTTGGATGGGGTCCGTCTGCAAAGCCGCTTCTGGCTGGATCTGGCCATCTACGCTGCCGAAGTGGTCGGGATCCTCGTCGGTTGGCTGGTGGGGCTGATCCTCTACCTGCTGCTGCAAGATCGCCTCGATCCCAAAGTCATTGCTGCGGTAGCGGTGGTGGGCTGTGGCCTAGGCCTGGGATCCAAGGCGGTGTTGATGTACCGCGGATCCCTGTCGCCCCAGACAACTGATGTACTCCACTTGCTGGCTGACCCCGAGGCGGATCCCTGCCGCAGTCAGCCAGTGGAGCTGGAAGGGGAGCTGCTGGGCTTGGGACAAGCCGGCTATCAACTGGGGGCAGAGCTAAAGCTACAGGATGCCACCGGGCTGATCCCGCTGCGCTTTACCTCTCCCCTGGGGCCGGTGGGCAATGTCTTTTCCGGCCTAAAGCAGCTTCGTGCCCTCATGGGCCGGCGGGTCAAGGTGGTGGGCTGGTTCCGCCGCGGCAACACCGCCTGGGTGGATCTGGCCTATGTCCAGGCGGGATCCAAGCAGCTCCACAGCCGCCCCCGCCTGTGGCTGGCTTTGTTGGGCTTGGGAGTTGTCCTGCTGGGGATTTGGGGGGTCTTTTACTTCCCCAACCTGCGCTTCTACCTGCGACGGTGGTAGGGCCGACCGCTAGCGACGAGAAGCCGTCAACTGTGCCTTGCGCAAGCGCACCGACTTCGGCGTGATCTCCACCAGCTCGTCCTCACCGATGTATTCCAACGCTCGCTCCAGGTTCATCTCCACCGGCGCCTGCAAATGCACCAGCTCTTCCCCGCTGGCAGCCCGGTGGTTGGTCAGTTGCTTGGTTTTGCAGACGTTCAACTCCAAGTCCTGTGGACGGTTGTGCTCGCCCACGATCATGCCCTTGTAGACGCGGGTACCTGGCGTAATGAAGAACACCCCCCGATCTTCTGCATTTTTCAGGGCATAGGTGGTGGCCACCCCCTCTTCAAAGGCAATCAGCACGCCGTTGCGGCGGGTCTCAATCCCCGGCGTCAGGGGACGGTACTCCAAAAAGCTGTGGCTCATGATCCCCTCGCCGCGGGTGATGCGGACGAACTCGCTGCGGAAGCCGATCAGCCCTCGGGCCGGGATGACGAATTCCAACTGAGCCCGTCCGTCCGCGCCTACTATCATGTTCTGCATCTCCCCCCGCCGCTGCCCCAGCCGTTCAATGCAGGCGCCCACCGTCGATTCCGTCACATCCAGCACCAAACACTCATAGGGCTCGTAGGGCTGGCCGTTAACCTCGCGGAAGATCACCTTCGGCTGACCCACCTGAAACTCGTAGCCCTCCCGCCGCATGGTCTCCAGCAAAATGCCTAGGTGCAGCTCGCCCCGCCCCGACACCAAAAAGCGATCGGGGGAATCTGTCTCTTCTACCCGCAGCGCTACGTTGGTTTCTAGCTCTCGCAGCAGGCGCTCCCGCAATTGCCGCGAAGTAACAAAGGTGCCCTCTTGGCCGGCAAAGGGAGAGTCGTTGACGCAGATCATCACCTGCAGCGTTGGCTCGTCCACCTTAATGAGCGGCAGGGCCTGCGGGTTTTCGGGAGAAGTGAGGGTGTGGCCGATGTTGGCCTCGGCAAACCCCGCCACGGCGACGATGTGGCCGGCAGTAGCCTCGGTGAGCTCGATGCGCTGCAGGCCCTGGAAGCCAAAGAGCTTGGTTACCTTGCCCTTGGCAATCGACCCATCTTCTTTGACCACCGCCAACTGATCCCCAAGGCGAATGGTGCCGTTGTGGATCTTGCCGATCACGATCCGGCCCAGGTATTCCGAGTACTCCAGCGTGGTGACCTGCAGTTGCAGCGGCTTGGCCGGATCCCCAATCGGCGGCGGGACATACTTGAGGATGGCTTCAAAGAGGGGCTTCATGTCCAGCGGGCCGCTGTACCTCCCTTCCAAAAAGGCTTTTAGGTCAGCTTCTTCCAGGGCAAAGCCCTGCAGACCCGAGGCAAATAGGTAAGGGAAATCACACTGGTCTTCGTCGGCTCCCAGCTCCAGAAAGAGATCCAGAACCTTGTCGACAACTTTGTAGGGCTCGGCGCGGGGACGGTCGATTTTGTTGACCACCACGAGCGGACGCAGGCCCTTTTCCAGCGCCTTGCGCAGCACAAAGCGGGTTTGCGGCATCGGGCCTTCGTTGGCGTCCACAACCAACAGACAGCCCTCCACCATGCCCAGCACCCGCTCTACCTCCCCGCCAAAGTCGGCGTGGCCGGGGGTATCGACGATGTTAATCAGGGTTTCGCCGTAGCGGACGGCTGTGTTTTTGGCCAGGATGGTGATGCCCCGCTCCCGCTCCAGCGTGTTGCAGTCCAGCACGCAGGCGGGAATGTCCTCTCCCTCCCGAAAGGTGCCCGCCTGGCGCAACAGGGCGTCCACAAGGGTGGTTTTGCCGTGGTCAACGTGGGCGATGATGGCGACGTTGCGGATGGGGAGTGACATAAAAAATCATCAACTCATAAAGTAGCGCCCTACAGGCGAGCTTGCCCTAGGGCTGCTTCTATAACTGTAGCGCAAAGAAGCGTTACATTAAGAGATAGGGAAGCAACAGAGCGAACTCCCCCACCAACGCCGACCGATCCTCCTCAGGGGATCCTGTCAACTGCGCCGGCAACCGGTCTAGGTCACCTACATATCCGCGCCGCGCAGGTAGAGCAGCAGGATAACCGCCGGCCCTGCCAGGACGATCAAGGCCAACAGCGCCAACTGCACGAACACTTCGTACTCTCCAAACATACCCCCAACTCCGAGAGCTTACGTTTTGGATCCTAAGGGCAGCCCTTCCCCTGAGATGAGAGAGCTGTTACAATTCTTTAATACCTGAAACTGCCCAGGGATCCCTAGCGTTCCTGCTGCGCCTGAAACGGCAGGGGATCGAGGTTAAACAGCTCCTGCAGGATTTGCATAGCCCTGCGCCGCGCCTCGATGTCCCGTTTGGCCCGCAGTTGCACCATGGGGTCGTGCAGGATCTTGTTGACGATGCCGCGGGTGAGGGCGTCGATTACCTCCAGGTGCTTTTCGGCAAAGTCTTTGCCCAGGCGGGAGAGGGCTTTCTCCATTTCCTGCTCCCGGATAGACTCCACCTTGTGGCGCAGGCTGGAAATGGTGGGCACCGTCTCTAGGGAACGCCACCACTCCATAAACTGCTCTACCTCTTCTTCTATCAACGCTTCGGCATCCAGGGCCAGCTTTTGCCGCTGGGCGCGGTTTTCTTCCACGATGCGGGAGAGGTGATCCACGTTGAACACCTGTACCCCTCTTAGCTTTTCCACCTCGGGATCAATGTTGCGGGGCACCGAGATATCCACCAACAGCAGCGGCTGATTCGGCTGCAGCACCCCCGCCAGTTGCTCGTAGGTGAGGATCGGCTGGGTGGCGCCGGTGCTGGTGAAGACCAGGTTGGACTCGGCCACACTGCTCAACAGCGCCTCCCAGGGCAACACCTGGATCGGCTGCTCAAACTGTTTGGCCAGAGCTTCCGCCCGCTCCAAGGAGCGGTTGACCACCGTAATATCCACCGCCCCTTTGGCCAGGAGGTGCTGCACCAACAGGCGGGCCATTCTCCCCGCCCCCACCACGGTCACCTTGCCCTGGGAAAGGGATCCCTGCTCCTGCAACGCCAACTCCACCGCTGCCGAGCTGATGGACATGGCGCCGGTGCCGATCCCCGTCTCGGTGCGGACGCGCTTGCCGGCGGTGATGGCCGCCTTGAAGAGGCGGTTGAGGATGCGATCCATGCCGTTGCAGGCTTGACCCAGTTGCTGCGCTTTTTTCACTTGCGACAGGATCTGCCCCTCTCCCAACACCAAGCTCTCCAGCCCGGCGGCCACCCGCATCAGGTGCGTCACTGCATCCTGGTAGAGCAGCGTAAACAGGTGCGGGCGCAGTTGGGGCAGCGGGATCCCTTTTGCCTCCGCCAAAAACTGCATCGTCTGCCGGACACCACTTTCCATTTCTGGGGTGACGATGTAAACCTCCAGCCGGTTACAGGTGCTGAGGATCGCCGCTTCCTCAATGTGGGGGTGGGCACGGAGCTGCTGGATCCTCTCTCCCACTTCGGCCTCGGAAATGCTGAGGCGCTCCCGGATCTCCACAGGAGCTGTGCGATGGCTAAGACCGACAACCGCGATAAACATGCCTCTCCGTCGTTTGTGCAGCAACAGTTATTAAAAGCAAAATCTCTGAACAAAAGCAAATCCTCCCTTTTCGGGAAGGCTAAGCTGAGACCGGTGTCAAGGCAGTTCCTTGCCTCGGTTCCAGCAAGCTTAGGTAACTTTTCTCAGCCTACCTAAACCCTAAGACCAGTATCGAACCGGTTTCGCAGGATTTTGCTGAAGAGTTATTACGTTTTCTCGGGTTGCAACTTGATAGATTTTTTAACGTTCGACCAACGAGAAGGGCGACCTTCGCCAAGGGAAAGTCGCCCTCATCTCCCAGGCAGGGGATCCTTTAGCGCAGTTGCAGGCTGCGGGGCTGTTGGCCGTCTTTCATGTGGATGGTATCCACGAAGCGCACTGTGCGGGACTGGCTGGAGATCACCAAGGTCTCGGTGCGGGCCCCACCGCCGAAGAAGCGCACCCCGCGCATCAGGTCGCCATCGGTAATCCCGGTGGCGGCAAAGAGTACTTCCTTGCCGCTGGCCAGCTCTTCGCATTCCCACACCTTGTCGGGATCCTCAATGCCCTGTTCTTTCAGTTGCCGTCGTGTCTCTTCCACCGGTGGCAGGTAGGTGCCCGCCTGCACCACCTCGGGGTCGTAGATTAGACGCCCCTGGAAGTGGGCGCCCAAGCAGCGCAGCGCCGCTGCTGAGATCACCCCTTCAGGAGCCGCCCCGATTCCCATGAGAGCATGAATGCCGGTGCCGTTGAAGCCTGCCGAGAGGGCCGCCGAGATGTCGCCGTCGGTAATCAGCTTCACCCGCGCCCCTGCCTCCCGGATTTGGCGGATGAGATCGACGTGGCGCTTGCGATCCATCACCACTACCGTTAGATCTGAGACCTCCCGATCCAGGCTTTCGGCGATGATCCGAAGATTCTTTTCCGGCGGATAGTCGAGATGTACCTTGCCCTTAGCCTGAGGAGGAGCCGCCAGCTTCTGCATGTAGATGTCCGGCGCGTGCAGCAGGCCGCCTTTCTCGGAGATGGCCAGCACCGCCATGGAGCCATTTTGGCCCTTGGCCACCAGGTTGGTCCCCTCGCAGGGATCCACGGCAATATCAATTTCCACCAGCTCTTCCACGCGGCAGAACTGCTCGGCGTCCGGACGGGTACAGATGCCCACCTCTTCCCCGATGTAGAGCATGGGGGCCTCATCGCGGGTTCCCTCCCCAATGACGATGCGGCCACGCATGGGGATCTGGTTCAGTTTCTCCCGCATGGCCTCGACGGCCACCTGATCGGCAGTCTTGTTGTCGCCTTTGCCCATCCAGCGGGCCGCGGCGATGGCAGCCTGCTCCACCACTTCGATGATCTCTAGCCCCAACTTGTTGTCCACGGCGTGCCCCCTTGGTACTGATGAAGGCCAACTTAAGGATATCTTCAGACTCTTCCCCTCAGTTTACCAGGCGGGCTTCTTCTCGGGATCCCCTTCCCTAAGCTTTCATAAGCTGAGAAAACAAATCGCCCAAAGTCAAGCAGAAAGAGCGATCCCCGTCTTGCTCGTTGGCTATTGTCGGCTGGGGATCAAGGGTGATAGCCTGTCTTAAAGCCAATAAGTTTTTCTTAAGGCGATTAAAAAAACGCAATGAAAAGATACGTTTTCGTCAACCGTTCTCAGCAGGTTCAGGTCATCCGAACAATTCCCGGCCACTGGGAGCGCACCCTCTTCCCCGGCCAGTATGCCATTTTCGAGGCAGAGCCGGACGACTACCTGGAGGTTTATAGCTGCTGCTGTTCTACCACCCTTTTGGAAGAGCGCCACCCCTGCCACTCGCTCTTGGATTCTTCGCTGCCGGAGGCCGAATCCCACTCCTGGCTGCCTCCCCACCTGGGCAGCTTGGCGGATGCGGTGAACGGCTAGATCAGCTTGGGGATCCCAGATCCTGAGGCCGATCCCCGATTCTGGGCAGCTTGGCAGAAGGAGCATCGGGGGGACGGGTCAGGCAACTGCCCCGTGCGGCGTCGCGGAAGGTGTCGATGCCTTCTATGCAATTTTGAAAGCCGCAATAGGGGCAATAGAGGCGATCCCCTGGCTGGGGCTCCACGTCCGCTTGGCTCCACCACCGCCGGCAGCGGTCACAACAGAAGTGGTAGAGGAACTCTAGCGCCACCCTCATGGCAAGCGACTCCCTGACCTGGCAGAGCCCAGCGACGAGAAAGAAAGGGGATCCCAGGGCTCCAGTCTGGCCGACTGGCAAGCCAAAGTCATTATGAGTATGGTATGTTAGGTTTGGTTTACATTTGTACTTTACCGTAAGGAGCGTCGACTGATGTCTCAGGAAGGATGTCTGCGGGTGGGGCAGCCCGCTCCCGATTTTTCGGCCACTGCCGTCTACGACATGGAATTCAAGACGGTCAGGCTCTCCGACTACAGGGGCAAGAAGTATGTGGTGCTGTTCTTCTACCCCCTGGACTTCACCTTCGTCTGCCCGACGGAGATCACAGCTTTCAGCGATCGCTACGACGAGTTTGCCAAGTTGGATACGGAGATCCTCGGCGTCTCGGTGGATAGCGAATACTCTCACCTGGCCTGGATTCAAACCGACCGCAAAGCCGGCGGGGTGGGCGAGCTGAGGTATCCGCTGGTCTCCGACCTCAAGAAAGAGATAAGCGCCGCCTACAATGTTTTGGATCCGGCGGCAGGTGTGGCTTTGCGCGGCCTGTTCATCATCGACAAAGAAGGGATCATCCAGCATGCCACCATCAACAACCTGGCCTTTGGCCGCAGCGTGGATGAAACCTTGCGCACCCTGCAGGCTATCCAGTACGTGCAAGCTCACCCCGATGAAGTTTGCCCGGCCAACTGGCAGCCCGGCCAGAGAACGATGAACCCCGACCCGGTGAAATCCAAGGAGTTCTTCGCGGCAATTGCCAAGTAGGCTTGCCCAGGGCCTGTCAGGGTGCAGGTACAGCTCCAGCTTTGCTGGAGCTTTTTTGGCCAAAGGCAGTCCGACAAAAGATCCGACTCTTCCCAACATGACCTTCCGCCTCCTCTCTTCCTCGGAGAGAGGGGCGGGGGGTGAGGGCTAACAGCGCTGAACCCTTTCAAACCGGTTGCCGGTGGAAAAGATCCCCTGAACTAGCCAGGGGATCCAACAAGGCAGAAAGACAAAGGTCGCCGGAATTAGTCCCAGGGCTTCCCGTTGGTGAATTTGTAGGTAACTGGCTCTTTGTTCTTGCCGATGTTGTGATCCACCTTGCCGATAGGCTGGCGGCCCTCATTGACCTTCTCGGGAAAGACACCATCTTTGGGATGCACCAGTTCTGGCTGTCCACCCGCCGGGATGCGGAAGATCTGGTAGTCCTTGATCTTGAACTCGGAGATCAACTGGGCGCCGAGAGCCAAGCACTGCTCTTTGCGGGCGAAGGTGAGATAGTTTTTGCCCTCCACCATCTCGGCAGCGCCGCCGGTGGGCATTTCAAACACTTGCCCCGGCTTGCCTGTCCAGGTGATCACGTATTTTTCCTCGGTTTCGGCTGCGCTCAACAGCCCTCCGGTGGATCCCCCGAATAGGGGCAACTTTGCCCCCTGACGGGGATCGCCTTCCATCACAGCCATAGCCTACCTTCTCGCTCGTTGTCGTTTGCGTTGTTAGGCCGCGCTTGGAGTTGCGGCGCGGAGCACTTTGAATCTACCATCGACCCGATTTTTGACCCCAGGCTAGGTCAGGAACTGTAATTTTTCGTAGCAGATCCAGCGCGGCCAGATCTCGGTCCATCCTGTGAGCCACCATAGAAGCAGTCCAGAGACCCCCCTATCTTCGGAACAGGAACGACGCCCATGGCCCAGTGGTCCCTCCATCCCAGTTCCCAGGCCAACGCCAGGGTGGTTCTCATTCCCACTGCCTTTGGCCCAGATACGCAGGCGCCAATGGCCATCCTCAACGCCGGTGCTGAGCTGTGTGCTTTTGAGCCGCGGTTGGGGATCAATGTGGACGAGATAGCAGTGGCGCAGTTGCCGGGGCTGGTGGATGAGCCGCCCTACGGCATGTGTGAGGCGGCGGTTATTCAGGCTTGGCGACGGCAACAGTGGCCGGTGCTGCTGCCCTCGGTGTTGGCTGCCAGTTGGGGGGCCATTCGTGCCCTTTGGAAGCACTACCTCGCCCTAAGTGTGGTGCATTGCAGTGCCCATGCCAACCTGATGCCGCCCGCGGAGATGACCCAGCCGGATCAAGATGTGGGCTACGGCAACGCCGCCTGGGTGGAGTTGCTCTACCAGCATAGGCTGCCGGTGGTGCATGTGGGGCTGCGCAGCGGCAGTGCCCGCGCCTACGCCTGGCTCAAAAAACACTCCAGCCCGATCTTCTGGGCCCAGGATGGCTGGGATCCGCAGCAGGTGGTGGAGGCTTTGCCGGAGCAGCCGGTGTTTTTGGTGGTGGACTGCAGTGTGCTGGATCCTTCTTTGGTACCGGCGGTGCACCACCCGGAACCGGGGGGGCTGAGTTGGTTTCAACTGTTGCAGACCTGTGAGGCTATCTTCGCCGCCCGCCCTGTGATCGGCCTTTCTCTGGGGGGAGTGGCGGTGGGATCCGCAACGCGGCCAACTGCCCGCGTGGTGGCCCGACTGCTGAATTGGCTGCTGGCCTGCTACGGCCTCTACTCCCTAAAGCTGCCCCCCCAACCCCAATCTGCCCGGACGGCTTGAAGAAGGTCAGCAGAACCTTGGGGTTCCGCCTCAAAGAACTGTGTAGAGGCAGTTTGACAACGTCTTTATGAGTTTGTGGACTGCGTAAGAATCCCCCAACTTGAGCTGGGGAAGTGTCAACTACTGGGGTATAGCCTCCCCCCATTTAGAGGAGGGATCCCAGGAAGGCTAGTCACAGCACTGCAGCCGGGATTGCGGCTGTCGCATGGCCGGATCCAGCTCGCAGATCAGCTCGAAGTTGATCACTCGCCAGCGCTGCGGTGGTCCACCGGCTCCTTCAGGCAGCTGGGAGCTGAAACTAACCGGCAGGCCGTAGAGGCGGGGTGGGCCGGGGCGCCGGTGGGATCCCTGCTCCAGATAGGGGGTAAGCAAGGGGCGGTAGCGCTCAGCCACAATCACCTGTGTGGCCCGCATCCCCTGCATGCGCAGACGATCCAGCTCTTCGTGAATCTCGAAGCGGATCCCATCGGCATGGGTGTGCTGGCGGTACCAGCGGCCTTCCCAGAGGCGCCAACGCCGTCCTGATTGCAGGTGAACCAGCTCTTCTTGCTCGGGATCTGCCTCAAAGGCGCCGTGGCGATGGCAGAGGTAGGTGTCGGTCAGGGTAAGGGCCGCAATCGTCTGCCGACAGTGGGGGCATTGAATGCTGGGGCCAAAGATGGGATAGGAAAAAGCAACAGTCATAGGAAACCCCACAGAATGCGGCTGGGTGTCTGGGCAAATCCGCGGCTGTCCACATTATAGATGTGGCCTTTTGCAGATCTGGCTTACAGAGATCCCTCTGGCCAAATCCGACAAGATATTCTAAGATGACAGTTGAGGAAAAAGCCTGCCCAAAGCCCCCCGCAACGGCAGGTAGATTCCCAAGAATCTCCGCAATGACAACGGGGAGTGGGTAGCACCCACTTCTTTGCTTTTTTAGGGGAAAGATGCCCCCGCTGCCGACTCCAGCTTCGATGGGCTGGGATCTGGCCGTTACACCGAGTTGGCGATGAGTTGGCTATGGTTCACCCTCTTATCCCGCAGTTGGAGAGCTTGGCCCGTCCTTTGGCCGCTCGACTGGGGTACGAATTGGTACAGATGGTTTTTCACACCAACCAGTATCCGCCAGTGCTGCGGGTGGACATCCGTCCGCTGGATCCGGAGCAGGAAACCAGCCATGCCGATTGCGAAGCCATGAGCCAGGCCTTGGAAGTGGAGCTGGATCGGGTGGATCTGATCCCCGGCCATTATGTGCTGGAGGTCTCCAGCCCCGGCATCAGCAACCTCCTCATTAGCGACCGCGACTTTGTGGTTTTCAAAGGGTTTGCGGTGGAAGTGACGGTGGATCCCCCCTACAAGGGCAAAGCTGTCTGGTCAGGGCATCTGCTGGGTCGGGATGAGGAGAACGTTGCCCTATCCCTCAAGGGGCGGCGCGTGCAGTTGCCCCGCGCTTCGGTGCAGCGGGTTGTCCTCTCAGAGGCGGAAACCGAGTAGAGGAATGGGGATAGAGAGGACGTTCGGCCGCGAAGTGGGTTGCCTTGTCTTCGCGTCGGAGCTACCTGCTGTGCGACGATGCATTTCCCGTCAGGATTGCGGAGCAACCGTGATAGCAGTTTCATCCCAGCTTAAGTTGCATTAGGAGGACAACAGCTTATGTCGATGGTGCCTCTGCCCGGTTTGGCAGAAATGGTGGAGATGATTTCGCGGGAGCGCAACTTGCCCCGCCATGTGGTCACTAATGCCTTGCGGGAGGCGCTGCTCAAGGGCTACGAACGCTACCGCAAAACCATTCAGCGAGATGTTGTCTTTGAAGAAGACCACTTCCGCAACTTCGATGTGGAGTTGGATGTGGAGGCAGGGGGCTTTCGCATTTTGGCCACTAAAACCATTGTCGAGGAGGTACGGGATCCAGATCACGAAATCTCTCTGTACGACGTGCAGCAGGACTACCCGGAAGCCGAAGTCGGCTGGGAAGTCACCAATGACGTCACTCCCCAACAGGCGGAATTTGGCCGCATGGCGGCCATCCAAACCAAGCAGGTGCTGGCCCAGAAGTTGCGTGACCAGCAGCGCCGCCTGATTCAAGAAGAGTTCCGCGACCTGGAAAACACCGTGTTGCAGGCACGGGTGCTGCGCACGGAACGACAGACGGTGATCATGGCGGTATCCAGCGGTTTTGGGCGGCCCGAGGTGGAAGCCGAGCTACCCAAGAAGGAGCAGTTGGCCAGTGACCGCTACGTCCCTAACGCCGTGATGAAGGTCTATCTCAAAAAGGTCTATGAGGGATCCCGGCGGGGGCCGCAGCTTTTGGTTTCCCGGGCTGATGCCGGCTTGGTGGTGAACCTGTTTGCCAACGAGGTACCGGAGATCGAAGAGGATATTGTGCGCATCGTGGCAGTGGCGAGGGAGGCCAACCCACCTTCCCGCAACGTGGGGCCGCGCACCAAGATTGCCGTCGATACGGTGGAGCGAGACGTGGATCCGGTAGGGGCCTGTATCGGGGCGAGGGGATCCCGCATTCAGGCGGTGGTGGCGGAGCTGCGCAACGAGAAAATTGACGTTATCCGTTGGTCACCGGATCCCGCCACCTACATTGCCAACGCCCTCAGCCCAGCTAAGGTGGTGGAGGTGCGGCTGGTGGATCCGGAGATCCAACAGGCCCACGTGCTGGTGACCAGCGACCAGCTCAGCCTGGCCATCGGGAAAGAGGGGCAAAATGTGCGCCTGGCCGCCCGTCTCACTGGCTGGAAAATCGACATCAAGGAAGTGGAGAGCTACCGGGCAGCGCTGGAGGAGGCGCAAGCGCAGGGGCTGCCCTATCCCTTCATCACGCCAGCGGCTTTGGAGCGCTTCAGGAGGCGGGAAGAGCGAGCCGCTTTGGGGCTGGACGAGGAGTACCCAGAGAAGCTCCGCCTAGAGGAGGAGCTGGCAGAGGACGATAGGCTGGAGGAAGACTGGGTCGAGGAAGACGAGGACTTCGACTACGACGCCGAGTTCGACATCGCCCAGCCCAAGGCCTAGAGCCGAGGGGCCTCGGCAGTCGGTAAACTGAGGTAAAGACCCTTCCCGCCTGCCCTTGAACTCCTCCCAGCCGATCATCCTTGGTATATCGGGCGCCTCCGGGATGCTCTATGCCGTGCGTGCCTTGCACGTTCTGCTCAGCCTGGATTACCGCGTCGAGGTGGTGGCCTCCAAAGCAGCCTATCAGGTGTGGCAAGGGGAGCAAGGGGTGCCGTTGCCAGCGGATCCCCAGCGGCAGGCCCAATTTTGGCGGCAGCAGGCCGAAAGTGAGGGCGGATCCCTGGTCTGCCACCGCTGGCAAGATGTGGGGGCAACCATCGCCAGCGGCTCCTACCGTACGCAGGGGATGTTGGTGATCCCATGCAGCATGGGCACAGTAGCCAAGTTGGCAGCGGGGCTAAGCTCTGACCTGCTGGAGCGGGCGGCTGACGTGCAGCTCAAAGAAGGCCGCCGCCTGGTCATCGTGCCGCGGGAAACCCCCTTTAGTCTCATTCACCTGCGCAACCTGACCACCCTGGCGGAGGCGGGAGCGCGCATCGTGCCGGCCATTCCAGCCTGGTACCACCAGCCGCGTACGCTCTTGGACTTGGTGGACTTTGTGGTGGTGAAGGCCCTGGATCAGTTTGGCATCGACAGCGACCTCATCCAGCGCTGGCAGGGGATGCGTCAGCGTCAGATCCTCAAGCTGCCCCCAGAGGACTAAAGGGATCCCTTGGCCCTAACCCCTTTCCCACCGGGAGAGGGAGGTTCCCACCTGGCGCGATCATAAGGTTTCACTGATAGCAGGGAGGACACTGCTGAACCTTGGCAGGGCAACTGGCTGGACTAGTCAGCCGCGGGATCCCTGCGAAGGTGGGTGGACAAGTCGGGGCAAGTCTCCAGGCTCGCTGCCCACTCGCTGATGAGGGTGTTGACCCAGTGGGGCAGCTCGTCGTGAGCACAGTGGCCTACCCCTGGCAGCTTCACCAACGTAAGAGCCGGCTGCCAGCGCTTGAATTGGTCTGCCAAAAAGCTGGGCACCGCCGGATCTTCTTGGCCCCAGAGGAGCAAAATCGGCATTTTGAGGGTGGGCAACAGGCGCTTGGGGCTGTCGAAGCGACGGCAGAGGATGGCTCTCAGGCTATCCAAAAACACGTGGGCTGCCCCCGGCTCAAAGGCAGGCCTCTGGAAGATCTGCACCAGCTCGTCGTCCACCTGCTCGTCTCGCTTGTAGACGTTTTTGATCCAAGCCCGCAGCACCTCGGTTTGTCGCAGCCAGTTAAACAAATGGGGATAGGTGAGCGGGCAACCCAAAACAGCCAGGATCCCTTCGCAGAGGGCTTGAACCAGGGCATCCCAGGGAGAGGGCAATTCTTCCGGGTGGGGCCCATCGGCACAACTGATTAAGCACAGGCCCTTCACCATCTGAGGATAACGGGCAGCCGCGATCACCCCCACCAACCCGCCGATGGAGTGGCCCACCAGGATGCTGGGCTGTTGGATGTGGGCATACCAAAACTCGTACACCTGCTCCACCCACAGATCGACGCTGTAGGCGATCTCCGGCTTGGCGCTTTTCCCAAATCCCAGCAAGTCAAGGGCATAGACGGGGCGCTGGGATCCCAAGGGAACAATGTTATGGCGCCAATGGCCCACCGAGGCTCCCAAGCCATGGATCAAGATGGCCGGAGCCGTCGTCAAGTTCACCTGGCCCTTGGAGGTTTGGGCGCGACTGGGGGTGTAGGTGAAATGGATAGACCAGCCACGCCAGAGCCAGGTTTGGGAATGGCCATAGCGAGGGAGCACGGCAAGGGGATCCCTGTTGCCAACCGAAGAGGGGGGCGGCGCGAGGGGAGGGGAGCTTGCCCCGCCGACAGCAGCAGAGGGAGAAGAGTTGGGTTCAGGCAAGGGAGGAGCGTGTGACAACAACAGGCCCATCTCCACCAGCATAGACCGAACTTAGGGGCTGCTTCGGGGCGTCTAGAGTGGAACTAAAGGGGCGTCTCTCTCAGGTAACCCTTTTGAGCACAGCTTTTCTGGACGTTCTGCACGACTTTCCCCGAACAAGACTGCTCGCGTCAGCAGGACGTAGAAACCACCCTAGCCGAACCATGGCTCCACCTGCGGATCCACGATGGCTGAGATGATGGATGAGACAGCTTGGATAGACCCCATTACGGCGGCCAGCTTTCGCCAGATTGACCAAGAGATCGGCCCCCACCCGTGGCAAGGGATCCCCTACGAGATCGTGCGCCGCGCCATCCACGCCACTGCCGATTTTGAGCTGCGGGATCGCTTTGTGTTTAGCCCCACGGCGGTCGAGGTGGGGCTGGCGGCCCTGCGGCAGCAAAGGCCCGTGGTGGTGGATGTGAGGATGGTGGCTGCCGGGATCCAAGCTGGCCTTGAGGCGCAGGGGATCCCGCTCTATTGCGCTTTGGACTGGGTGGAAGACCCCCCCGCGGCAGGGCAAACCCGCACTGCCCAGGGGATGATCCAGGTGGCCCGCCGCTACCCGGAAGCCATCTTTGTTGTCGGCAATGCGCCCACGGCGCTGCTGGCGCTGGTGGAAGAGATTCGGGCAGAGCGGATCCGGCCCAGCCTGGTGATCGGGGTGCCGGTGGGCTTTGTGGCCGTGGAGGAGGCCAAACAGGCGTTGGCACAAACGGATGTCCCCCAGATTCGGGTGGAGGGCCGCAAAGGCGGATCCCCGGTGGCCGTTGCCATCGTCAATGCTCTGCTGCTGGCCGCCCGCCGGGATCCCATTCCCAACTGACTAGAATTGGAACGACATCTTCAGGCCTTTCCCATGACCCCTGAACAAGAGGAGTGGCTGATCCGCAACCTTCAGCTCCAACAAGAAGAGCTTCAAGAGCTGCGGGCTGAGCAGCAGCGAGCCGCCCAGCGCTTTGAGGCCCAGATGACGGAAATGCGACAGGCCTTTGCAGCTCAGATCGCCGAGATCCGAACTGAGCAGCAGCGGGCCGCCGAGCGCTTTGAGGCCCAGATGACGGAAATGCGACAGGCCTTTGCAGCCCAGATCGCCGAGATCCGAGCCGAGCAGCAGCGGGCCGCCGAGCGCTTTGAGGCCCAGATGACGGAAATGCGACAGGCCTTTGCAGCTCAGATCGCCGAGATCCGAGCCGAGCAGCAGCGGGCCGCTGAGCGTTTCTCCGCCGAGATCGCCGAACTCCGGGCCGAGCGGCAACAAGCTGCCGAGCGCTTTGAGGCCCAGATGGCTGCAATGCGAGCCGAGCGGCAGGCCATCGAGGCCCAGCTCCAGACCGAAATCCAGGAGATCCGGGCGTTAATTCAGCACAACCAGGAGCGGATTCGCCAGAACGAAGAGCGGGGAGATGAGCTGGAGAGGGCCATCCAGGAGTCTCGCCGCGATATGCAGGCCGGGTTTGCCGAGCTGAGGGAAGCGCAAGCCATGATGATGGAGCAATTTCGGGAGCGGGATGGCCGCCTGATCGAGGCTCATCTGGGCTTTATTCGGGAAATGCGGGAGATGCAGCGGGAAGTAGCGGAGCTGCGCCTGGATTTTCTCAACCACATGCGCCAGTACCACCCGCCTGTCGAACGCTAGATGGCGAGCCGGTTGCCTCAGCTTGCGGTCGTAGGGGTAGCTGGAGATGGCTCGGTGGCCTCTTGGGCGATTCCCCCCCTCTCCCAAGCGCAAACCCTGGCCGGGCCCCCCAGCCTGCTGCAGCACTTTGCCGACCATCCGGCTCGCCAGATCCGGCTTACTGGATCGGTGGAAAGTTGGATCCCGCTTTTGCAAAAGGAGCTGGCACAGGGATCCCTGGTTTTATTGGCCAGCGGGGATCCCCTGTTTTTTGGGATTGGGCGCCTGCTGACCCAGTATTTCCCGGCGGAGCAACTGGCTTTTTACCCCCAAGTCAGCTCGGTGCAGTTGGCCCTCAACCGCCTGCAGATCCCCTGGCAGGAGGCCACCATTCTCAGTCTGCACGGGCGGGGAATGGAGCCGTTGGAACCCGTTCTCAAACAGGGATCCCCTGTGATTGTGGTGCTTACCGACCCAGAGCACACGCCAGCCAGCTTGGCCCAGTTCATTGCCGACCTGCAGCTGCCGGTGCGCTACCAGGGCTGGGTATGCAGCCGCCTGGGATCCCCCCACGAGCAGATCCTGCCTCTGCAGGAAGGTGAGAACTCCGCTTTCCCCAGCCCCAATCTGGTGGTGTTGCGCCGCGTTGACCCGGAACCCGATCCCCGCCGCTGGCCCCTAGTCGGGATCCCCGACGATCAGTTCCACACCTTTCCCGACCAGCCCGGCCTGATCACCAAGCAACCCATCCGCCTGCTCACCCTGGGGGCCTTGCAATTGCCGCGGCAGGGAGTGGTGTGGGATGTCGGGGCCGGCACCGGCTCCGTGGCCGTAGAGATCGCCCGCCTCTCCCCCCAGCTCCAGGTCTATGCCGTTGAGCGCAACGCCATGGGTATTTGTCTCATCCGGCGCAACCGCCAACGCTTCGGCCTGGAGAACCTGCACGTGATCCCCGGGGCAGCGCCCCAGGTGCTGGCCGACTTGCCGGATCCCGATCGGGTGTTGCTGGGGGGAGGCGGCAAAGGGATCCGCGATCTGCTGCCGGTGGTGGCGGCCCGCCTGCGGCCTGAGGGGATCTTGGTGGCCAACTTTGCCACTCTGGAAACCTGCAGCGAAACCCTGCAATGGCTGCGCTCGCAGGGCTGGCAGGTGCGGCTAGAACACATCCAGATCTCCCGCTCCACAGCCCTGGCAGAAGGCACCCGCTTTGCCCCCCTTAACCCCGTTTACCTGCTGCAGGGGATCCCTTCAACTTTGCAATCTCGCTGAACTCCCTCCTTTGGGGTGGGGGGGTGAGAGAAAAATTACCCCTCATCCTCCTCGTCGGTGGTGAACCCGGGTCGGTACAGATAGGAGGGGCGATTGGTCTTCTTAATTTGGTCTTTGAGGGATTCTAGGTCGATGTAGCGATCTGCCAAGTTGATCAGTTGGTCACTGGTCATGGAACGCAAGCTGACCACCTCCACCCGTGCCCCTTGGTAGCTGACGGCATTGACCGCGTAGGCCAAATCCCCATCGCCGCTCACCAGCACTGCCGTCTCGTACCAACGCACCAGCGACAACATGTCCACAGCAATTTCCACATCCAGGTTGGCCCGCTTGGATCCATCGGGCAGTTGGGTCAGCTCTTTGGTAACCACGCGGTAGCCGTTGCGACGCATCCAGAGCAAAAACCCCTGCTGCTTTTCGTTGTTGCGATCGACGCCGGTGTAGAAAAAGGAGCGCAGAAGGGGAGAACGGCCGGTCAGCGTCTTCAGCAGGCGGGTGTAGTCGATCTCAATGCCCATCTGCAGGGCGGCATAGAAGAGGTTGGATCCGTCGATGAAGATGGCCACGCGACCGCGGTTGTCCTGGAAGGGATCCGGGGGCTGAAAGCCGGGCTCAGGATCAAGACGCAACATTCGGGCTTTCTTCTCCAAGTTTTGGCAAAGGGATAGAAAAAGATAGGATATTGAGAGGTATAGGAACAAGGCATCGGCAAAAAAAGGCCCTGGCCGGGGAGATACGTCATTTACCCTAGCGCAGGAAACACCCCACCCCTGGAAGACTTCCAAAATCCTAAAGAAAAAATACTTATCGGAGAGCTCTTGCGAATGACAGGCCAACAGGGGGCGCTGCCCTATCGTTTCCCGACCTCCCTGCACAGAGGGGTGTTGCGCAGCCGCTACAAGCGCTTCTTTGCCGAGGTGGAGCTGGAAAATGGGCAACAGGTAACCGCTCACTGCCCCAACACTGGGCCGATGACGGGGGTTTGCCAGGTAGGGGCACCTGTGTACCTCTCCCATCACCCCGATCCCAAGCGCAAATTGGCCTACACCTGGGAGATGATCCAGGTGGAAGGAGTGTGGGTGGGGATCAACACCGGCCTGCCCAATCGCCTGGTGGAATGGGGGCTGGAACAAGGGTGGTTTCCCCAGTTGGCGGGGTTTTCTCGTTGGCAACGGGAAGTGACCTGCGGCAGGAGCAAAATCGACTTCCTGCTGATAGGAGACTCTGGCTTGGCCTACCTAGAGGTTAAAAATACCACCTGGGCCGTGGGATCCCGCGCCCTCTTCCCGGATACGGTGACGACTCGCGGGCAAAAACACCTGGAAGATTTGATTGAGATCCGCCGGCAAGGGCAGCGGGCTCTGCTGCTGTACTGGATCAACCGTGCCGATTGCACCGAGTTCGCCCCTGGCGCAGAACGGGATCCCCGCTATGCCCATCTGTTTCGCCAGGCGCTGCAGGCGGGGGTCGAGGTGTTGCCCTACCGGATCGCGGTCTCGCCCCAGGGGATCCATCCCCTGGGTTTGGCCAAAATGGTGGCCTGAGCGTTGTCTTGGGAACCTGCTGCTATGCAAGTGGCCACCTGGAATGTCAACTCCATTCGCACCCGGTTGCCGCAAGTTTTGGCTTGGCTAGACAAGCAGGGATCCCTGGATGTGCTCTGCTTGCAGGAGACCAAGGTGGTGGATGAGGACTTTCCCCGCGCCCCCTTTGAGGAGCGAGGCTTTCATGTGGAGGTGTACGGGCAAAAGTCCTACAACGGCGTGGCCGTAATTAGCCGGGAGGTGCCGGAGAAGGTGGAGCGGGGGTTTGGCGCGCTGCTGTCGGCGGCTGCAGACCTGGACGAGCAAAAGCGGCTGATCGGTGCCCTCTACCACGGGATCCGCATTCTCAACCTCTACGTGCCCAATGGTGAGGCGGTGGGATCCGACAAGTACGCCTACAAGTTGCGCTGGCTGGCCACGCTGAAGGACTACCTGGCCGTTGCCCTCAGCCAAGGGGATCCCATCTTGCTCTGTGGGGACTTTAATATTGCCCTGGAAGACCGCGATATCTACGATCCCCAAAAGGCCGGAGAAATCATGGCCTCGGAGCCAGAACGGCAGGCCCTGCGGGAGATCCTGGCTTTGGGGTTTGAGGATGCCTTTCGCAAGTTTAACCCGGATCCCGGACATTTTAGCTGGTGGGACTACCGGGCCGGAGGGTTTCAGAAGAATCGCGGCTGGCGCATCGACCACCTCTACCTTTCTCCCCCGCTCCAGGACAAGGCCACTGCCTGCTGGATCGACGTCGAGCCGCGGCGGCTACAAAAGCCCAGCGACCATGCCCCTGTGGTTGTAGAGCTGGCGGTCTGAAATCCCCAGGCCGCTCCCTTGCCAATCTTTTCTCGAGACAAGAGCGGCTATCTACGCTAGGCTGGTAGATGTTAACGAATGTATCGGGCTACCGCCATGGCGCTCTTTGGTTTTGGCAAACTGAGCAAGAAGCTGACCTTGCCCACGCCGGAAGAGGCTTTGCCGGGCCGCTCCGAGCCAATGGCAATCGTTAACCGGCACTACGTCAAGGGCACGCCCCTAAAGCCCCCTTTTCCCGAGGGCATGGAGCTGGCCCTGTTCGGCATGGGCTGCTTTTGGGGAGCGGAGCGCAAGTTTTGGCAGTTGCCCGGGGTGTTCACCACTGCCGTGGGCTACGCTGGCGGGTATACCCCCAACCCCACCTATGAGGAGGTTTGCACCGGTTTGACTGGCCACAACGAGGTGGTGCGGGTGGTTTACGATCCCAGCCAGATTAGCTACCTGCAGCTTTTGAAGGTGTTTTGGGAAAACCACGATCCCACCCAAGGGATGCGCCAGGGCAATGATGTGGGCACCCAGTATCGCTCCGGCATCTACGTCTATTCCCCGGCACAACGGGAGCTGGCGGAAAAAACCCGCGATCTCTACCAGCAGGCTCTGAGCGCCCACGGCTACGGCCAAATCACCACTGAGATCCTGGACGCCCCAGAGTTCTACTACGCCGAAGACTACCACCAGCAGTACCTGGCCAAAAACCCACGCGGCTACTGCGGCCTGGGGGGCACCCAGGTTTGTCTGCCCGAGATCCTCACCGAGTCTGTCTAAGCCACACCCTGGCCGATGGCGGTCATGGCTGCCCTCACCCCCGGCCCCTCTCCCTCAGGGAGAGGGGGGTTAGAGCGTTGATTGCAAAGATCCCAACAGAACTCTAGAAGACGCGGCGGGAAGGGGATCCCCGCTCCAGCAGCTCCTTGGCCACCAGGGTTACCACCGCCAGCAAGGAGAGCACCACTGCCGCCGCATAGGCTGAGCCCGTGGCATAGCTGCGGTAGGCATCTTCCACAAATAAGGGAAGGGTCTGGGTGCGGCCAATGATGTTGCCAGAGACCACCGCGACAGCGCCGAACTCCCCCATGGCGCGGGCATTGGTCAGGATGACGCCGTACAGGAGTCCCCAGCGGATGTTGGGTAGGGTGATGCGCCAGAAGATCTGCCAGGAATTGGCCCCCAGGGTTTTGGCGGCTTCTTCTTCCTCGCTGCCGGCCTCTTCCAACACCGGCAGTACCTCCCGCACCACAAAAGGGAGCGTGATGAAAGCCGTGGCCAGCACAATGCCCGGAAAGGCAAAGATGACCCGCAGGTTCCAGGATCCCAGCCAACCCTGACGGCCAAAGAGGAGCACCAGCATCAGGCCGGCCACCACCGGGGAAATGGAAAAGGGCAGATCGATCAAGCTGAGCAGCAAAGCCCGCCCCGGAAAACGGCGGCGAGCCAAGGCCAAGGCGGCGCAGAGGCCAAAAAAAGTATTGAGGGGAACAACAACCAGCGCCGTCAGCACCGTCAATCGGAGGGCGCTGAGCAGCTCCCGCTCGGTCAGGTGCTGGAGAAAAGCTGGGATCCCTTCTCGAAACGCTTGATAAAAGATGTTCACCACCGGGATCCCAAGCAGCAGGGCGATGTAGAGCCCGACAATGCCGATCAACAGGCCCGACAGCCAAGGGTTTGTCGATGGCTCCGGTTGGACACCCGCTATCCCGTCAGGTTTCATGGCGACTTCCCCAGGCTTGCAGAAGGTTAATCACCACCAGCGACAAGAACGAGATCCCCAGCATCGCCGTCCCGATCACCGTTGCCCCGGCATAGTCGTACTGTTCCAGCCGCTGGATCACCAGCACTGCCGCGATGAGATCCCGGAAGGGGATGCTAGAGGCGATGATAACAATGGAGCCATATTCACCCACAGCACGGGAAAACCCTAGGGCCACGCCGGTCAACACGGCGGGCAAAATCTGGGGCAGCACCACCCGCCAGAAGGTCTGCCAGCGGGAGGCGCCCAAGCTCCAGGCCGCCTCTTCCACATCTCGTTCCAGCTCCTGCAGCACCGGCTGTACCGTCCGCACCACAAAGGGAAAAGAGATAAACAGCATCGCCACCCCCACCCCCAGCCGGGTAAAGGCAATGCGGATCCCCAAGGGGGCCAAAAGGGATCCAATCCAGCCGTTGCTGCTGTAAACGGTTGCCAGGGTGAGGCCGGCCACAGCCGTGGGCAGGGCAAAGGGCAGATCGATCAACCCCTCGAGGAGCTTTTTGCCGGGGAAGGCGTAGCGCACCAACACCCAAGCCGTCAGGGTGCCCATTACGCCGTTAACCAAAGCCGCCAGCAGCGCGGTTACAAAAGTAACCTCATAGGCGGAGAGGGCCACCGGATCCGTCGCGATCCGCCAGAACTCCGCCCAGCCGACGCTGCTGGACTTGGCGATCAAGGCCGCCAGCGGCAAGGCCAACATTAGGAAGAGATAGCCCAAGCTCAGCCGCCACGGCCAAGACAGTTGAAACCCGGCTTGCTGCAACTTTCCTCAAGCTCCCAGCGACATCGGACTCCGTCCCGCCATTGCCAGCGGGGTCATGGCAGTTTTCTTATCGTTTTTTTTGAGGGGAAAGGCCTTGACCACCTTGGGGCGGACATAGACCTGCTGCCCCACCTGCAGCGGCTGGCTGGCATATTGCTCGCGGCTGAGGTGGGCCCACAGGGATCCGCCATCGCTGAGAATCAGCTCCGCCTGGATCTCCCGCCCCAGGTGGATGATCTCTTTGACCCAAGCCGAGACGCCGCTGCTATTGGGGTTGACCTCGATCTGCACATCGTGGGGGCGCAAGAAGAGCTGGTGCGGGCCCGCCTGGGCCTCGGGAAGCTGGCAAGATAACAGGGAGCGGGGAGAGAGCTCGTTGACCGGGCCGATGAAGCTCATGACAAAGGGAGTGGCCGGGTGATCGTAGATCTCGGCAGGGGATCCCACCTGTTCGATCCGCCCCTGGTTCATGACCACGATCTGGTCGGCTACCTCCATGGCTTCCTCTTGGTCGTGGGTGACCAAGACGGTGGTGACGTGTACCTCGTCGTGCAGGCGCCGCAGCCACTGGCGCAGCTCCTTGCGCACTCTGGCATCCAGCGCCCCAAAGGGCTCATCCAGGAGCAACACCTGCGGCTCCACTGCCAAGGCGCGGGCCAGAGCCACCCGCTGCCGCTGTCCCCCCGAAAGCTGTGAGGGGTAGCGATCCCCCAACCCCGACAGTTGCACCAGCTCCAGCAGCTCGTCCACCCGTGCCCGGATCTCAGCCCGCGAAGCTTTGCGGATCTCCAGGCCAAAGGCGATGTTCTGCCGCACCGTCATGTGCTTGAACAGGGCGTAGTGCTGGAAGACAAAGCCGACGTTGCGCTCCTGGACGCTGGCATGGGTGGCATCCCGCCCGGTGAGGAAAATCCGCCCCGTGTCCGGCTTTTCTAGGCCGGCAATCAGGCGCAAGAGGGTAGATTTGCCGGAACCCGACGGTCCCAACAGGGCAACCAGGGATCCCGTGGGAATGGTGAGATCCGTAGGGTGGAGAGCCTGAAACTGGCCAAAACGCTTCGATACCCCTGCAATGGTGATGCCCATAGGTTCTGCCTAGCTAAGGGTTGGCCGGATGGCGCTGCCTATCCCTGAGGAGGTAGGGAGCCTCTAATCTACGGTAAACCTGTCAACAAACCGTTGATACTGCTCCCAGCATACCTTGAATGGGGATGCAAAACAAGGGAGGCTCCCTACAACCCAGCTTGGATGCGGTCAAACACAGCCCCATCGGCAAAGAAGCGGTTTTGGATTGCTTCCCAGCCGCCCAGGTCGGCAACGGTTACCAGCTTCTCGATGGAAGGGTACCGCCAGGCAAACTCTTGCGCCACCGTCGGCTCCACCGGACGGAAACCCACCTCGGCAAAGGCCCGCTGCGCTTCTGGAGTAAACAGGTAGTTCACAAAGGCTTCGGCCACGGCGCGGGTTCCTTTTCGCTCCACCGTGGCATCCACCACGGCTACGGGGTTGTCGATGGAAATGTTGGGATCCGGCACCACGTAGGGCAAGGGCTGGCCGCGCAGGCCGGCCAGGATCACCTCCTGTTCGTAGGTGAGCAGGGCATCCCCCTGCCCTTTTTGGAAAAAGACATCGGTGGCTTCCCGCGAGTCCCGCGGCAGGACGCGGACATTTTTGTAGACCTGGGTGGTGAAGGCCAGGGCCTGGGGTTCAGGGACAGCACTCCAGAGGGCCAAAAAGTTCCAGCGGGCGCCCCCTGAGGTTTTGGGGTTGGCGGTGATCACCTGCAAGCCAGGCCGGGCCAGATCCAGCCAAGAGTGGATAGCGTGGGGGTTGCCCTGCCGCGTGACGATTGCCGCCACTGAGCGGGTGACGATCCCTTGGTTGGGCGTGCGGCTTTCCCAGCCTGGTCGAACGAGACCGGCAGCCACAAGGCGCTCCACATCCAGGCCCAGGGCCAGAGCCACCACATCGGCATCCAGCCCGTCAATGACCGCCCGCGCTTGTGTGGCCGAGCCGGCATAGCTGCTTTCTACGCGCACCTGTTGGCCGGTCTGGGCCAGCCAGTGGGCCTCAAAGGCAGGGATGATCTGCCGGTAGGCATCGCGGGTCACCGCAAAAGAAGCTAGGAGAATCCTCACTTCCCCTTGGGATCCCACCCCACAGCCGCCCAGCCCCAGCAGAAGTCCTAGGAGGAGGGATCCCACCGCCAGCCCCCGCCCCACTCTCCCCGACCAGACCACCGCGACAGGTGAGGGGATCCCCCCTGTCCCTTCCCTCTTCACAGCCACCCTCATTCCGCTCTCCCCAAGAACCTAAAGGTTGAACGGCAGGGATCCATTCTACGGTCAGCCGGTCGGCAAACCGTTTTTAGGGCCAGGGATCCCTAGGCAGGGCAGGGGGTGGGGAGCGCCGCATCGGCAGCAAGATCCAGCGTGGCCCTGAGGAGGCCGGGATCCTCTGGAGAAGGGAGCAGCTGGAACCCCAAGCGCCTGCAGAGGCGGCGCATGCCCTCGTTTTCGCTGAGCACCTCGCCGGTGAGGCGCCGGATCCCTTCGCAGCGGGCCACCTGAATCAGGCGGGTCAGCAGCTCCGTGCCGATCCCCTGTCTTTGGTAGGGATCCGCCACCAACAGGGCAAACTCGGCTTCTTCGGGAAGGCCGTGTTTTTTGGAGAGGCGGCTGATGCCGAGGATTGTAGCTTCTGGCTCCTGTTTTTCCGCCACCAGGGCGATCTCGCGGTCGTAGTCGTTAAAGCAGATGCGAACCAAGCGCTCGTGGGCGATGCGGGCGCTGTATTTGATGGGGTGGAAGTAGCGCAGGTAGATGCTGTAGTCGGAGACGTGGCGGTGAAACTGGATCACCAGCAGCTCGTCTTCGGGACGGATGGGGCGGATGGTGATGCCCTCGCGGAAGGGCCAACTGTACTGGCTGGGGTAGGGGCGGATGGCCAACGGTACGGGTGGTTCTTGCTCCGAGCGCAAAATGACGCGGGCATCCAAAGCCAGCAGTTGCTCGCCCGAGGCCAGCAGGGGGTTGATGTCGATCTCTTGGATCTGCCGCTGTTCGGCCACCAGTTGGCTGAAGCGCACCAAAAGCTGTTCCAGCGCTTCCAGATTGACGGCTCGGCGCCCCCGCACCCCCTTGAGGGCCTTGTAGATGAGGGTATTCTCCATCAGGCGGCGCGCCAAGGTGGTGTTGAGGGGGGGAAGGCCAATGGCGCGATCCTGGAACACCTCCACCAGTTGGCCGCCGCTGCCAAACAGCAACACCGGCCCAAACTGGGGATCCTCGCTGCTGCCCAGGATCAGCTCGTAGCCGTCGGTGCGGATCATCGGCTGCACCGTCACCCCTTGGAAGTGCTCTGGCCCTGCTTTCTCGCTGACGTTGCGGAGAATCTGGGCGAAGGCCCGCCGCACCGCTTCGGCATCGGGCAGGTTGAGCTGGACGCCGCCCACGTCACTCTTGTGGGTGAGGGTATGGGAGTAGAGCTTCAGCACCACCGGGTAGCCCATTTGTGCGGCGGCCTCTACCGCCGCTTCTGGGCTCTTGACCACCCGCGTGGGCACCACCGGGATCCCGTAGGCGGCCAGGATCTCCTTGGACTCGACCTCGGTTAAGAGCCGGCGACCTTGCTGCCGGGCTTGGCCGAGAATTTGTTGCACCCTCTCGCCCTCGACCGCTGTTGCAGGGAGCAGAGTGGGAGTTTCGTAGAGGGCCTTGAGGTTGTCGCTAAAGCGCCACAGATAGCTGAACACCCGTGCCGCCTGATCCGGATAGCGGTAGGTGGGGATCCCCGCTTGGTTAAGGATCTGCTCGCCGGCATCCACCAAGTCTCCCCCCATCCAACTGGCCAGGATGGGCTGCCGGGAGCCGCTGCGCCGCCAGGTCTCCACCACCTTGGCAGCAGTGGCGGTGGGATCCGTCATCGCCTGGGGGGTGAGGATCACCAAACAGCCCTGGCTGGCGGGATCCCGCAGCACGATCTCCAGCGCCTGGGCAAAGCGCTCCGGCCCGGCATCGCCCAAAATATCAATGGGATTGCCGTGGCTCCAGTGGGGCGGCAGGATGGAGTTAAGCTGCTCCAGGGTTTGGGGAGAGAGCTGGGCCAGGGATCCCCCAGCGCGGATGAGGGCGTCGGTGGCCAGCACCCCCGGTCCGCCGGCATTGGTGAGGATGCTGAGGTGGGGGCCCTGCGGGCGGGGCTGTTTGGCCAGCACCTCCGCCATGTCGAAGAGGTCTTCGATGTGATCCACCCGCAGCACACCGCAGCGGCGGAAGGCTGCATCCAAAACCGCGTCGCTGCCGGTGAGGGATCCCGTGTGGGAAGCTGCCGCCTGGGCCGCCGCCTGGGTACGCCCCGCCTTGATGACAATAATCGGCTTGCTCAGCGCCACCTCGCGGGCCGCCGACACAAACGACCGCGCATCCCCAATCGACTCCATGTAGAGGACAATGCTGTGGGTGTGGGGATCCTCGCCCAGATAGTCGATGAGATCCCCCCAGCCCACATCCAGCATGGATCCCAGAGAGATGAAGGCGCTAAAGCCGACATTTTCCCGCAGGCTCCAGTCCAGGATCGAGGTGCAGAGGGCCCCGCTTTGGCTGATAAACCCCACGTTGCCGGGTCGGGCCATCTGGGCAGCAAAGGTGGCATTGAGGCCGGTGTGGGGATTTTGGATCCCCAGGCAGTTGGGACCAATGAGGCGCAGCTTGCCGCGGGCAGCCTCTTGGATGGCCTTTTCCAGCTCCAGCCCCTCCGGGCCAATTTCCTTAAAGCCTGCCGAGAGGACAATGGCCCCCTTGACGCCGGCCTCGACGCATTCTTGGATAACCGCCGGCACCCCGGCTGCCGGGATGGCGATGATGGCCAGATCCACCGGCTCCGGCAGAGCAGAGAGCCGCTCGTAGGCCCGGATGCCCAACACCTGGTGCCGCTTGGGGTTGACCGGGTAGACCGTGCCGCCAAAGGGGTGGCTGATGAGGTTCCAGAGCACCGTGCGCCCCACACTGCCCTCGCGCTCTGTTGCCCCCACCACCGCCACCGAGCGGGGCAGAAAAATGGGATCTAAGGGGTGGGATCTGGCCTTCCAGATGTCCAGGCTGGGATCGGGGCGGTGCAGCGTAGCCATAGCCGTTGCAAGGAGGGAAGGGAGAAGTACGTTTTGGCGGGGAGGAAGGCCGACCTTAAACCAGAGCCGGCTCCGGCTGGTGGTAGAGGGCAGCCTCCACCCGGCAGCCCCGATAGGCCAAGACGTACAGCTCCTTCATATCCTGAATGAGGGGGTAGCGGGGGTTGGCGCCGGTGCATTGGTCATCAAAAGCCTGCTCCGCCATCGCTTCCAGACGGTCGTAAAAGGCCTGCTCGCTCTCGCTGAGGGCCTCGCGAATGCTGGCCGGGATCCCCAGCTTCCGCTTCAGCTCCTCGATGGCCTCGATAAGGCGCATGACCTTTTCCTCATCATTGGCTCCCCCCAACTGCAGGTAATCGGCAATTTCGGCATAGCGGTGCTTGGCGTTGGGGTAGCGGTACTGGGGAAAGATGGCCTGCTTGAAGGGGGCGTCGGTGGCGTTGTAGCGGATGACGTGGGTAATCATCAGGGCATTGGCCAGGCCGTGGGGCAGGTGGAAGGTGGATCCCAGCTTGTGGGCCAAAGAGTGGCACACCCCCAAAAAGGCGTTGGCAAAGGCCATGCCGGCAAGGGTGGCGGCGTAGTGGACTTTTTCCCGTGCTTCTGGATCTTCAGCTCCCTTCTCGTAGGCCCGCGGCAGGTAGGTCATCAGCAGCTTAATTGCCTGCAGCGCCAGCCCGTCGGTAAACTCGCTGGCCATCACCGAGACATAGGCTTCCAAGGCATGGGTGAGGGCATCGATGCCGCCGTAAGCCGTCAGCTTCTTGGGCATCTTCAGGGTGAGATCCGGATCGACAATGGCCATGCTGGGGGTGAGGGCGTAGTCGGCCAGGGGGTACTTGATCCCCACCCGGTCATCGGTCACCACCGCAAAGGGCGTTACCTCGGATCCCGTCCCGGAAGTGGTGGGGATGCAGACCAGTTGGGCTTTTTGCCCCAGCGGCGGCAGCTCGTAGACCCGCTTGCGGATGTCCATAAAGCGCGTTGCCAGGCCTTCAAACTCCACTTGGGGCTGCTCGTACATCAGCCACATCACCTTGGCCGCATCCATCGGGGATCCGCCGCCCACGGCGATGATGACATCCGGCTGAAACTGGCGCAACTGCTCCAGGCCGCGGTTGACGTTGCTGAGGGTGGGATCCGGCTCCACCTCGTGGTAGACATCCCACTTTATCTGCAGCTCCTCGAGAACCTGGGTAACCGGCTGCAGCACACCCAGGTCGAAGAGGGGCTTGTCGGTCACCAAAAAAGCCCGTTTTTTGCCGGCCAACTCCCGCAGCGCCACCGGTAGACATCCCGGCTTGAAGTAGATCTTGGGCGGCACCCGGAACCAGAGCATATTTTCCCGCCGGTAGGCCACGGTTTTAATGTTGAGCAGGTGGCGCGGCCCCACATTGTCGGAGACCGAGTTGCCCCCCCACGTGCCACAGCCCAAAGTTAACGAGGGATCCAGCCTAAAGTTGTAGAGATCCCCAATCGCCCCCTGGGAAGAGGGGGTGTTGATCAGCACCCGTGCTGTTTGGAGGGCATGCTCAAAGTAGGCAATATCGTCCTGGTTGGCGGGATCGGTATACAAGACAGAGGTGTGGCCCCGCCCACCGAAATTGACCAGTTGGACAGCAACCTCGACGGCGCTGTGGAAATCCTTGGCGCGGTAGAAGGCCAAAACAGGGGCCAATTTTTCGTAGGAAAACGGCTCTTCGGGCCCCACCTTGTCCACTTCCCCAATCAGCAGCTTGGTGCCTTCGGGTACCTGGATCCCGGCCAGAGCGGCAATGGTCTGCACCGATTGGCCGACAATAGCTGGATTGAGACGGCCATCCTTGAGGAGAATGCGGCGCACCGCTTGCGTTTGTTCCGGATCCAAAAAGTAGGCCCCTCGATGGCAAAACTCCGCCTTCACCTGCTCATAAACGGCCTCCACCACAATCACCGCCTGTTCCGAGGCGCAGATCATGCCGTTGTCAAAAGTTTTGCTGAGTAAGATTGAACTGACGGCCATGGGAATGTCGGCACTGGTGTCGATGACCGCCGGCGTGTTGCCCGCTCCCACACCCAGCGAGGGGTGGCCGGAGGAATAGGCCGCCTTGACCATGCCGGGGCCGCCGGTGGCCAGGATCAATTTCACCTCCGGGTGCTGCATCAAAGCCTGAGAAAGCTCAATCGTGGGCTCGTCAATCCAGCCAATCAAGCCCACAGGCGCGCCTGCCGCCTCAGCCGCCTCTTTGACCACCTTGGCCGCGGCAATGGTGCATCGTTTGGCGCGGGGGTGAGGCGCAAAAATGATGGCGTTGCGGGTTTTCAGAGTGATGAGGGCTTTGAAAATAGTCGTCGAAGTGGGATTGGTGACCGGCACAATGCCTGCCAAAAGCCCCACCGGCTCGGCAATGCGCTCGTAGCCAAAGCTCTCGTCCCGCTCAATGACGCCACAGGTTTTCTCGTGTTTGTACTTGTTGTAAATGTATTCAGAGGCAAAGTGATTTTTGATCACCTTGTCTTCCACAATACCCATGCCGGTCTCCTCTACGGCCAACTTGGCCAAGGGGATCCGCTCGTTGTTGGC
>NZ_JANSIY010000011.1:0-25404 GCF_047462295.1 Synechococcus sp. H60.3
CCCTTTGGGAGAGGGGACGGGGGTGAGGGCCCACCCTCTTCAGGGAGAGAGCTTAGAGTAGATCAGTTGCCTTCATCGTCTTTGGGTGTGAGTCAGTGAGCCTTGCCACCTTTCCTCCTGCTGCTGATTCCCACAGGGATCCCCGCAGCGATTGGCGGTTGCTGCGGCTGCTCTGGCCCTATGCCCGGCGGCACCTGAAGCTGTTGTTGGCCGCCTTGGCCTTTTTGCCGCCCCTGGCCCTAGCCGATGCGGTGCAGCCCTTGATCCTGCAGCGAGCCCTGGACGGCCCCATCGCCCAAGCGCTCGCCCAAGGCAACAGTGGGATCCTCGCCGGCCTCTGGCCCTACGCGGGCCTGTTGATCCTCACCCTGCTGGCCCGCTGGCTTTTTCAAGCCTTGGAAGGGTATACCAGCCAGAAGCTGGGGCAGTTGATGACCCGCGACATCCGCAACGATCTCTTTGCCCACGTGCTGGCCCTGCCGGCCCAATTTTTCGATCGCACCCCGGTGGGCAAGTTGATTACCCGCATCACCAGCGATGTAGAAGCTCTGGGGGATGTGTTTTCCACCGGCGCGGTCGGCATCGTCAGCGACCTCTTTACCCTGGCGGTGATCGCAGTGGTGATGCTCAGCCAGCGCTGGGATCTGGGCCTGCTGCTGATCCTCATTGTCCTGCCGGCCAGCGCTGTAGTTGTCGAGCTGCAGCGCCGCTTTCGCGATGCCAACTTCCGCGTGCGGGAAGAGCTCTCCAAGCTCAACGCCTGGATCCAGGAAAACGTCTTGGGCATTGCCGTGGTGCAACTGTTTCGGCGGGAGCGGCTCAACAGCGAGATTTTTCAAACCATCAACCGGCGCTACATCCAAGAAGTGGATCAGACCATCCTCTACGACGCTGCCCTTTCCGCCGTTTTGGAGTGGGTTGCCTGGCTGGCAGTGGCCGCTCTCCTGTGGGTGGGCGGACAGCAGGTGCTGGCAGCCGGAGGGGGATCCCTGCCTTTACCCCGAGAACCCCTCACCTTCGGCAGCCTCTACGCCTTCATTCTCTTTTCCCAGCGCTTTTTCAACCCCCTGCGCCAGTTGGCGGAAAAGTTCACCGCCCTGCAGGCGGGGTTCACCGCCGTGGAACGCATCGACCACATCCTCAGCCTGCCCGTCGCCATCCAGGATCCCGTCCAGCCGCGCCACCTGCCCCCAACGGCCAAAGGGGAGGTGCAGTTCGAGCAGGTCTGGTTTGCCTACAACCCTGGCGAGTGGGTGCTCAAAGACCTCAGCTTCACCATCCGCCCCGGCGAAAAGGTCGCCCTGGTGGGGCCCACCGGCGCCGGTAAAAGCTCCATCATCCGCCTACTTTGCCGCCTTTACGAGGTAACTCGCGGCTGCATCCGCATCGACGGCGTGGACATTCGCGATCTGCCCCAGGCCGAGCTGCACCGCCACCTGGGCGTGATCCTGCAGGATGGATTCTTGTTCTCTGGAGATATCCAACAAAACATCACCCTGGGAGAGGCAGGGGATCTGGCGGCAGTAGAGCGGGTGGCCCGCCAACTTCACCTGCACGAGCTCATCCGCGAGCTGCCCCAGGGTTACGCCACCCCCGTGCGAGAGCGGGGCAGCAACCTCTCCAGCGGCCAAAAACAGCTCATTAGCTTTGTGCGGGCCCTGTGGCGGGATCCGAAAATCTTGGTCTTGGACGAGGCCACCGCCAGCCTGGATGTGGGCACGGAGGCCCTGATCCAATCCGCCCTGGAAACTCTGCTGCGGGATCGCACCGCCCTCATCATTGCCCATCGCCTTTCCACCATCCGCAATGTGGATCGCATCTTAGTTCTGCAGCGAGGGGAACTGAAAGAACAGGGATCCCACGCCGAGCTCATGGCCCGCAACGGGCTCTACGCCCACCTCTACCGGCTGCAAGATTTAGGCAGCTAGCGACCAGAACCGAAGCGAGACCCAAACGCCCGCAGGGTGGTGAAGCTGGCATCCGCAAGGGCGATGCGGGCTTTGCAGAGGAGCAGATTGCCGTTATCTAGAGCCGTGTCTTTCAGGCTGGCCAAACCGTCGCCGGCCTGCACCAGAAACCGACGGCTCCAGGTGGAGAAATTTTTGCTGAAGGTGTTGATCAGGCGTTCCATGGGGACTGCTCGTTCCGCTCTGAGTCTCCTACTTAGCCTACTCCGCCAGCAAGGGATCTCCGCAAGCCTGAGCAATTTCCGGGAAAACGTTACAGATTATTAAAAACTTGCCGTCAAGGCGGCAGACTAGCTATCATGGGGCGCAAGTCCGGCATATAACGAGAAACGGTTAGCCATGAGTCAGCGGCCAGAGGTTGTGGAAGGCGCAGAGGCCAAGCAAAAGGTGACGTTGTATCTCTCACCTGACCTGCACCGGAATCTGAAGATTCGGGCTGCCGTGGAGCGAGAGCCGATGTCGGCAGTAGCAGAGAAGGCCCTTACCTTCTACCTACTGCACCCGGAGGTCATCGAAGGGGTGCAAGGCAGCGCCTACCGCGTCCACCGCTGTCCTGAGTGCAGCCATCCGTTTGTCATCCGTAATGGAGAGGTGGTTTCGCTTCACCAGCAGTCCGCCTCTGAAGCCATCCTCGAAGAGGTGGAGCCGGAATACTGGGGAGCGGCCTCGGGCTCCGAAGAGCAACGACAAGACGAGCTGGTGCCCTGCTAAGGCTTTTTGCGCTGTTTCTTTGCGCTATTTCAAAGGTATGCCTCTTTGCGAACTTGAGCAGACAGGAGGGGTTTAGAACAAGAGTTAACAAGGAGCAAGCCAGGATATCTCAGATACCTTGAAGACAGGCAAACTCTAGACGCCGTTTCCCCTTCTTTCTGTCGGTTTCGTTCAGATTTTCCTCCGCGCAGTTGGTGTTTCCCATGCAAGAGCTCAGCATTCTCATCCAAGCTCAATACCCACTGCTCTACCTGGTCACCCCAGAGGAAGAACGGGCGGAGGCAGCTTTGGCAGCGATCGCTCGCACTCTCAAGCCGCAGCGGCGCCTGTTTATCTGGACGGTTACCCACGGCATTGTCGAATACGGCAACCCCCGCAGCCTCACCCAGCACAACACCCAATCTCCCCAGCCGGCTATTCAATGGGTGATGGAGCAAAAAGATCCCGCCATCTGCGTCTTCAAAGATCTGCACGACTTTTTGGACAACACCGAAGTCAAACGCTGGCTGCGCGATGCCATCGCCAGCTTGAAGGGATCCCACAAAACCATCTTGCTCATGTCGCCGGTGCAGGTGATTCCCGTCGAGCTGGAAAAAGACATTTGCGTAGTCGACTTCCCCCTGCCAGACATGGCCGCCCTGGAGCGCACCCTCAACCGCCAGTTGGAGCAGCTTCCCCGCGGCGGATCCCTGAGCCCTGAGACGCGGGAAAAGCTGGTCAAAGCGGCCCTGGGCCTAACGCAGGACGAGGCGGAAAAAGTTTACCGTAAGGCGGTGGTGATGCACGGTCGCCTCAGCGAGGCGGAGGTCGATATCGTTCTCTCTGAGAAAAAGCAACTGATCCGGCGCAACGGCATCCTTGAGTTCATCGAAGAAGATGAGACGATCGACGCGGTTGGCGGTCTGGAGGAATTGAAGCGTTGGCTGCTGCAGCGATCTGAGGCCTTCACCGAGCGGGCCCGTGCCTACGGCTTGCCCCAGCCCAAGGGACTCCTGATTCTGGGCGTACCTGGCTGTGGTAAGTCCTTGATCGCCAAGACCACCGCCCGCCTCTGGGGCCTGCCGCTGCTGCGCCTGGATATGGGCCGGGTCTACGATGGCTCTATGGTCGGCAAGTCAGAGGCTAACCTGCGCAGCGCTCTGCGCACCGCCGAATCGCTGGCACCGGCCATCCTCTTTATCGACGAGCTGGACAAAGCCTTCGCCGGCTCGGCAGGCTCCAGTGACTCCGACGGCGGCACCTCCAGCCGCATCTTTGGCTCCTTCCTCACCTGGATGCAGGAGAAGCGCTCGCCGGTGTTTGTCATGGCCACGGCCAACCGCGTGGATCGCCTGCCGGGTGAATTCCTGCGCAAGGGCCGTTTTGACGAGATTTTCTTCGTGGATCTGCCCAACATTAACGAGCGCATGGAGATCTTCCGGATCCACTTGAAGAAGCGGCGGCGGGATATTAGCCGCTTTGATCTGCGTCAGCTAGCAGCAGCCTGCGAGGGCTTCTCCGGCGCGGAGATCGAACAAGTTTTGATTGCTGCCATGTACGAAGCGTTTGCCCAGAACCGTGAATTTACGCAACTGGACATTTTGGCAGCAACGAAAGCAACTCAACCGCTATCTCGCACCATGACGGAGCAAGTGGTAGCGTTGAGGGAATGGGCCCAGCAGCGGGCTCGGCCTGCAGCAGCCTCTGTAGCCGAGTACCAGCGGCTGGAGTTCTAGCAGGAGGCGAAAGGCCAAAAGTGCCTTGGCAGAGGCAGAGATGGCTAAACCTAACCCTTCCCCGCTAGAAGTTGCCCATTGTTTCTGTTGATGTTCCAACCCCTACACAAAGGAGAGAAACACCATGTCTCATTTTAGCACCTTGCGCACCAAGATCACCGATGGCCAGATCCTGGTTAACTCCCTGCGCGATCTCGGCTACACCGTTAAGCTGAACGCCGATGTGCGTGGCTACAACGGTCAGCGTGTTCGTGCCGACATTGTGGCCCAGTTGGAGGGCGACTACGATCTGGGCTGGTCCAAGAACCCCGATGGTTCCTACGACCTGATCGCCGATCTGTGGGGCGTGGCCAAGAAGCACAACCAAACCGAGTTGATCAACTCCATCAACCAGAAGTACGCCGTCAACAAGACCTTGGCCGAGGTGAAGCGTCCTGGCTTGAACAACGCCAACGTTAAAGTGGTGATGCACTAAGCCGGATCCGATCTCGCCATTGCTGCGGCCATCTGAGCCGAGTAGAGCAAAAGAGGGGCTGAACTCAGCCCCTACTTTTTTGCTGCTTTTGGGTTGGATGAGCCAAGCAGGAACCTACACTACGCTTCGCTGAGGGCGGCAATACCAGGCAGCTCTTTGCCCTCCAGCAGCTCCAGGCTGGCGCCGCCGCCTGTGGAGATGTGGGTCATCTTGTCCGCTAGGCCAACTTTTTCCACAGCCGCCACCGAGTCGCCGCCGCCAATGATGGTGATGGCTCCGGCCTGGGTGAGGTCGGCCAGGGTGCGGGCAATGGCTTCTGTACCCACAGCAAAGCGGTCGAACTCAAACACACCCATCGGCCCGTTCCAGACTACGGTTTGGCACCCCTGCAGGGCAGCCTGGAAGGCTTTGACCGATTCGGGGCCGATGTCCAAGCCCATCCAATCATCGGGGATCTGGTGGATGGAAACCGTCTGGGCGTTGGCGTCTTTGTCAAACTTATCGGCCACCACCACATCCACGGGTAGCAGTAGCTCCACGCCCCGCGCTTTGGCCTTCTCCATCAGGGAGCGGGCCAGCTCCAGCTTGTCGGTTTCCACCAAAGACTTGCCGGTTGGGATCCCTTGGGCTTGGTAGAAGGTGAAGATCATGCCGCCGCCCAGCAGGAGCTTGTCCACTTTTTCCAGCAGCCGCTCAATGACGCCAATCTTAGTAGAGACTTTGGAGCCGCCGATGATGGCCGCCAGAGGTCGCTGGGGGTTCTCGATGGCGCCGGAGAGAAACTGCAGCTCCTTTTCCACCAGGTAGCCGGCCACGGCAGGCTGGAGGTAGGCGGTGACGCCGGCGGTGGAGGCGTGGGCGCGGTGGGCGCTGCCAAAGGCATCGTTGACAAACAAGTCGGCCAGCGAGGCCAGCTTGCGGGCAAATTCCGGGTCGTTGGCTTCCTCTTCCGGGTAAAAGCGAACGTTTTCCAAGAGGGCCACCTGTCCGTTTTCCAGGCGGCTGACCACGGCTTCCGCCTCAGGGCCAATGCAGTCGGGGGCAAAGGCCACCGGCTGGCCCAAGAGCTGGGAAAGGCGGACAGCCACAGGGGCGAGGCTATTGCCCTCGCGGGTGATCTGGAGGGCGCCAGTCTCTTTGTCTTTTTTGATGGGGCGGCCCAGGTGGCTGGTGAGGATAACCTTGGCCCCCGCCTGGGCCAGAGCTTGGATGGTGGGCAGCGAGGCGCGGATGCGGGTGTCGTCGGTAATGTTGCCCTGGGGATCCAGAGGGACGTTGAAATCGGCGCGCACCAGCACACGCTTGCCGGTCAGATCAAAGCCGGATGACAGCAGGGATCCCAGTGTTTGTTTGGCCATCGTCGTCCCTCCCCCTGGAACCAAGAGAATCGCTTTTTTCTCCCGTATCCTACCAGGGATCGGATCCCGGCGGGAAACAAGTGCTCTCCGGGTTTTCTCCCCACCGCCAGTGGCTGGAGCGATTGTAACGGTTTGCAAATAGAATAGATAATGTTGCTCATTGTCATCATCATGCGTGTAGCCATTGCTGGAGGAGGGCTGGCGGGGCTGGCCTGTGCCAAGTATCTATGTGATGCCGGGCATCAGCCGCTGCTGTTTGAGCGGCGGGATGTGCTGGGGGGGCTGGTGGCCGCCTGGAAGGATGCCGACGGTGACTGGATTGAGACGGGTTTGCACAACTTTTTCGGCGCCTACCCCAACACCTTGCAACTGTTCCGGGAGCTGGGCATCTCCGATCGCCTGCAGTGGAAGGAACACAGTTTGATCTTCAACCAGCCGGACAAGCCGGGCACCTACTCCCGCTTTGACCTGCCGGACATTCCCGCTCCCTTCAACGCCATTGTCGGCATCCTGCGCAACAACGACATGCTCACCTGGAGCGAAAAGGTGAAATTTGCCCTGGGCCTAGTGCCGGCCATGGTGCGGGGCCAGCGCTACGTGGAGCAGATGGATCGCTACAGCCTCTTAGAATGGCTGCGCCGGCAGGGCATTGACGAGCGGGTCAACACGGATATTTTTATCGCCGTCTCCAAGGCGTTGGCCTTCATCAACCCAGACGAGATCTCGGCCATGGTGCCCCTGACGGCCCTGAACCGCTTTTTGCGCCAAAAGGACGGCTCGAAGATCGCCTACCTGGATGGCGCCCCGCCGGAGCGGCTCTGTCAGCCGATGGTGGACTCCATCGTAGCCCGCGGCGGCCAGGTGCATTTGAATGCGGCGCTGCAGGCCATCGACCTCAACCCCGACGGCAGTGTAGCGGGCTTTCGCTTTCTCACCCCTGCCGGGCCGCTTCAGGTCACCGCCGACGCCTACGTCTCAGCCCTTTCGGTGGATGCACTCAAAGAGCTGCTGCCGGCCCGGTGGTGGGAACTGCCCTATTTTCAGCAACTGCGCGAGCTGGAAGGGGTGCCGGTGATCAGCCTGCAGATTTGGTTTGACCGCAAGATTACTCACATCGACCACTCGCTGTTTTCTCGCTCGCCGCTCTTGAGCGTGTATGCCGACATGAGCAACACCTGCCGCGGCTATGCGGATCCAGAGCGCTCGATGCTGGAGCTGGTGCTGGCCCCGGCTGCCGAGTGGATCGACCGCAGCGACGAGGAGATCTTCGCCGCCACGCTGGAGGAGCTCCAAAAACTCTTTCCCCAGCACCTCACCGGCCCCAACCCGGCGCGGGTGCGCAAATGGGTGGTGGTGAAAACGCCGCGCTCGGTCTATAAGGCCACACCGGGCCGGCAGCAATACCGTCCCACTCAGGTCACTCCCATCCCCAACTTTTTCTTGGCGGGCAGCTACACCCTGCAACCCTTCCTGGGCAGCATGGAGGGGGCCATCCTCTCCGGCAAGTGGGCAGCCGAGGCCATCAGCAAAGGGATCCCCTCCCCGGCGGCTGCGCTCTCAAGGTTGGCAACCGCAGGGGTTTGATCGCCTCATTTGGAGCAACCTGACTGTCGGGGCTATCCAGCCTGTCCGCTTTCCCGTAGTGTTGAGATGTGCCCTCGCTGTCCCCATCTGGCCCCGCGCCCCTGGAGATGAGCCCGATGAGTCCGCTGGAGCAATCTTTTGCCCTCTGCCGCCAGATCACGGCCAAGCACGCCAAGACGTTTTATCTGGGATCCCTGCTCTTGCCTCGACCCAAGCGGCGGGCCATCTGGGCCATCTATGCTTGGCTGCGGCAGACCGATGAGTTGCTGGATGGGCTGGAGGCCAGCCAGACGGCGGTGGAAGTCACCCGCAGCAAGCTGGAGCAGTGGGGATCCCATCTGGAGTCCTTGTTCCAGGGGGGGGAGCCGCAAGCCCCCACCGACCTGGCCTTGATCCACACCATCCACACCTACCGCCTCTCGATTGAGCCCTTCCGCGAGATGTTACGGGGGCAAAGCATGGATCTGGACACCCGGCGCTACGCCACCTGGGAAGACCTGCGGGTTTACTGCTACCGGGTGGCCGGGGTGGTGGGTCTGATGTGCTCGGAGATCATGGGGTTTGTGCCGGGTCGGGATGGCCGCGAGGAGGCGGTGGCCCTGGGGATTGCCATGCAACTGACCAACATCTTGCGCGATGTGGGGGAAGATGCCCGCCGCGGGCGGATCTATTTGCCTCTGGAGGACTTGCGCCGCTTCAACTACTCAGAGCGGGATTTGTTTAACTATGTCATCGACGAGCGCTGGATGGCCCTGATGGACTACGAGATCCGGCGAGCTCGAGAGCTCTATGCCCAAGCGGAACGAGGGATCCCTACCCTGCAGCCGGACTCCCGCTGGCCGGTGGCCGCTTCTTTGATGCTCTACCGGCAGATCCTCAACGCCATCGAGCGCAACCACTACCAGGTGTTTCGCACTCGGGCCTATGTGTCCACCCTGAGCAAGGCGCTGGCGCTGCCGGTGGCCTGGTGGCGCTCCAACTACTACGGCTATTAGTAGTGACAGCAAGCCGTTTCCCACTGCGGATCCCAGTGGGCAAGCCCCAAACCCGTAAAGAGCGAGGAAAACCTATGGTGATGCCCTATCGGCAAATCTGGGAAGACAGTTTAACCATCTTCTGGCGCGACTGGCTGGATCTGCGCGGGCGGGTCTGGCAGGTGGTGGCTTCGGGGCTGGTGGCCCCCCTCATCTACATCGTTGCTTTGGGGGTGGGGCTGGGCGGATCCCTGCGGGCCGAGGCCCTGGCTGACGTAGGCGGATCGACGGCGGCAGGTTCCTATTTACGCTTTATTTTGCCGGGGATGGTGGCTCTTTCGGCTATGACGATTAGCTTTGCCGGCACTACTTTCTCCATTTGTGGATCGCGGCTGTTTACCAAGAGCTTTGAGGAGCTGCTGCTCTTGCCGGTGCATCCGCTGGCGCTGCATTTGGGCAAGGTGTTGGCGGGCATTGCCCGCGGCCTGCTCACGGCCTTGGGAGTGTTGGCGGTGGGGGTGCTGGGGACAGGAGCCTGGGGCCTCCTCCATCCCCTGGCGCTGTTGGTGCTGCTTTTGGATTGCGCTGTCTTTGCCGGCATCGGGGTAATCGCCGGCTTAAAGGTGCCCAGCTTGGAGAGTGTGGGCGTGCTCACCAACTTTTTGATTACGCCCATGTCCTTTCTGGGGGCCACTTTTTTTGATCCCAGCCAGTTGCCAGGCTACCTACAGGTGCTGGTCTATTGCCTGCCCCTTTCCTACGCCAGCATCGGCATGCGGGCAGCCGCCTACCAGCCCCCTGCCCAGTTCCCCTGGTACACAGTGGCGGTGCTGGCGGGGTTGGCAACCCTTCTGGCCCTGGTGGGTGCCTACCTGTTTTCCCACCAGCAGGATTAGTTGCCCTTGCCAAACACCTCTGGGTAGCGGGCCAGTTGCTCCTGCAGGTCTTGGTCGTAGCGCAGGGCAATTACCCGGTAGCCTTGTCCCAAAAGCTGGGAGCGCACTTGGCGATCCTGGGCAGCCTGGTCGGGCTCGTCATGCACTGCGCCATCGCAGAAAACACAGACGTTGGGCTCGTAGAAGAAGTCGACCACGCAGCGGGGATCAGGGATGGCCTTCTGGGCGTCGTCGGGAAGGCGGTAGCCTTCTTCGGCCAGCAACTCCAGAAAGCGGCGCTCCAGGTGCGAGCGAGGGTCGATGAGCTGGCGCAGCCACTCCAGCTGCTCTTGGCGGGAGCGGCCCAGGGGACGCAGCTCGGTGCGGCTGTGGGCCAGCTTGCCCAGAAGATCCCGAATCTTGTATCGGTCGAGCTCCAGCGCCTCCCGTTGGTTGGCGTAGCTGAGCAGGCACTCGTAGCAGGCGGCGCGGCACTCAGGCCGCAGGTCTTGGATCCCGGCTTCTGAGAGCTGGAAGTGGCAGATCTCCAGGGCTGCTCGCGCCACCTCCGCCATGGCCTCCGGCTCCTCCACCAACCGCTGTAGGACGCCGGCTCCCCCTTCTGCCGTCTCGTAAAACAGCAGGGCCCGATGGGATCCCTGGCCAATGGACTCGGCGGCCAGCTCCGTCTCTTCTAGCTCAAAGGCCTCTTCGATCCCCCGCTTGAGGGCGTAGCGCAGGCTGGTTTCTAAAGGTTGGGGATCCCCTAAGCCGGGCTGCGCCAGGCGCACCAGCAGCAGGTTGTGGGTACTGCGCACCGCCAGGCGGATGGACTGGAAGGAGGCTGGGTTGGACAAGCCCGCCCTGCTCCGCTCAAGCTGAGCTCGCGAGGGGACTTCCCCATTTTCAAAGTTGACCGAGAAACCCCGCCCTCCACTTCCCCGCCAGCCGTGGTTGATGCGCAGCAGGGTAGCTGCCGGGGCATAGCGCAACTGCAGCAGGGGGGTTTGTCCGCTCAGCACATCAGCTTCTTGGACGCGGTAGCCAGAGCTTTCGGGAGCAAACTGGAAGAAGGTCTGCAGCTCGTAGCCCTGTCGCCGCCGCTCCTCTTCGTCAGCCGTGATGCGATCCCGTCGCCGCATGCGCACATTGGGCATTTCCAGAAGCTGGGTCAAGAGGCTATTTTGCCCATCGAACGGGGTGCCGCAGACTGGACAGCGATCGAGGGAGGGATCGGCAAAGGCCCCACAGCTAAAACAGAGCTTGTGGCTACTTTTGCGCTCCTCCAGACCTCCGGGCGGCGCCTGGAACGCCACCGCTTCCCACTGGCAGCCTTCGTGGTAGAGGAAGTTGTGGGGAGCAAACTCGCGGATGGCCAAAAAGCGGGGCCGGGCGATGAACTCCCCCTCGCCGCCGCGGGGCACCCAGGCCCGCACGGGTAGGGCCGGAAAGTTGTAGCCGGGCAGAAAGCCTTCGCTGGCCAAGTAGCGGTAGGGGTAGAAGTCGCTTTCCTCCCGCTGGGTGTCGATTTGGAGCAGCAGATTCCGCTGGCGCAGGGCTTCCCGCTGGCGGCGCTCGGCTTCCTGCTGGTCTTTCTTTTCGCGAGTCGTCTGGAGCTGGCGGTTAGCGGCTTCCAACTGCTGGGTGGCAGCCCGATAGAGTTCTCGCCAGCGGTCGAAAGCTCGGTCAAAAGCCTGGGGCGCCTCTTCGATGACCTGCTGGAGCCAGCGGCGGCTAAACCAGCCGCTCTGATCCAAAACCTCTCGATCGGCGGCCAAGAGCGCCTCCACCCGCTCCATCACCTCTTGCCGGGCCGCTTCCCCTAGCTGGATTTGGGCAGCCACCTCTTCCCGCAGGGGCAGCCCCTCGCGATCCAAATCGAGAACTCTTTCCATGGAGTTACCCAGGGGCAGGCGTACCTGGGCCAGCCAAACGGCGTGGATGTGAGCCCGCAGTAGCGCCTCGTTGGTTAAGTCCAGGCGGGGAGGGCGGACACGACCGGCCACCATCTCGGCGCGGCGGCGGAAGTAGTACTGGTCGTGGCTGTTGAAGGCGCCGCAGTAGCTGAGGATGAGCCCCGCCTGCCCCTGGCGACCTGCCCGACCGCTGCGCTGGGCGTAGTTGGCCGGAGTGGGCGGCACGTTGCGCAGATGCACCAGATCCAAATCGGCAATATCGACCCCCAGCTCCAGGGTTGGCGAGCAGACCAAGTAGGGAAGGCGGCGAGCTTGGTCTTCCCCGCGAAAGCGCTTTTCTCGCCACTCCCGCTCTCCCGCTCGAACCACCTGGGCCGTGTGCTCTCTGGCCTCCAGGGATCCCAGCCCTGCTGCCCCGCTCCGATACAGGCGCTGGAAGAAGAGATTGACGGGGCGAGGGGCGGAAGCGTAGCCCTCCTGCTGAGCGCGGCGGGAGTACAAGGGATCCGCAGGCGGCGGCGAGCCATCGCCCAGGCACCAGCGCAGACAGCCAGCGTTGAGCTGGTAGGCTTCCTGGCCATTCTCCCGCCGCAGCAGGTCGTAGCTGACTAGAAGAGAAAGCAGGGATCCCAAAAGCTGGTCGTAGGTTTCCCGGGTTAGCTCAAGGCGCTTGGCAAGAAAGCGTCCGATGGCGCTGCGGGGGCCTAGGCTGAAAGTTGTCCCGTCTTGTCCGTTGCGGCTTTGGCGGACAAAGCAGGTAGCCGTCCGCAGCTCGTCGTACTCTTCTAGGCCCCAAAACTCGTTGAGGTGTTGCTCGGCGCGTCGGCGCAAGTTTCTCTGGAACTCGGTTCTGAGCACAGGCACATCGATGGCCAGTTTGCGCCGAAACTGATCCAGCAGAGCCCGCAGCAGGCGTTCCCGCTCCTCGACGCTGGCCTGGACAAACCAGGGATTGAGGGGGGCCAGGGCCGAGCTCTGGCAAAGCTCCTTGAGGCCGCGGTATTCAATTTTCAACAAGCCCACCTGTTCCAGGTTGGGGTGGGTAACCCGCCAGCCGCGCCGCAGATCCTCGTAGAGGCGGTATTCGGTTAGCTCCGTAAAAGTCCGCCAGACCTCTTGGGCAGCCGGCGACTGGGGATCCAGCAAGGGGTTTTGGGCAATATCGGCAAGGGTGAGGCCGGCAGCCTGCACCACCTCTGGGGCCACTTCTGCAAAGCCCAGCTCTTGCTTTTTAAGAAGGGCAGCGTAGAGCGAGGCCCGCAAGAGGGCCACGTGGACAAAGTCGTTGAAGTGGCCGGCCTGCAGGGAGGCATCCTGACGGTTGTCGGTAAAGGTAAGCAGCTTGTCCTGGGCTGCCCCCGTTTGAGCAGCATGGCGCAGCAGAGAAGTGGCCAGAATGGTGGTGGCGCTGGAGCGGCCTTCGCTAGAAAGGGAAGCCAGCTTGGCAAACTCCCGCTCCCGTCCACTGTAGTACTCGCCGCAAGCTAGGCAGAGAGAAAAGGGCTGGGGCTGCCACCACAGCTTCTGGGTTCCTGCCTGGGGCACCTCGGAAAAGGAGCCGTCCGGGCGGACCCAGACCGCTTGGGGGACGCGCCTTCTCCAATGGGGCTTGAGCCGGCCTTCAGGGGTGTACCAATCTTCCGGGATCTGTTCCTGCGACCACTCCCCCTCCAGGGGATCCAGACTCAGGTAGCCAGCTTGCTGCTCTTCGCTTTCCTCCACCTCTTCCCCGAGGGGATAGGGCACAAAGCGATCCCCGGACTTGAGGACATGGTAGTAGTCCTGCCCGCACTGGCGGCAGAACTTGACAGGGAAAAAGAGCTTGCCCTCACCGGCCTGCATCTGCCCCTCCAGGGAAAATTGCCGCTTTTCCCGGCTCTCCAGAGTGGCGTAGAGGGTGCGGCCCTGGGAGATAAATTGGTGCAACTTGAAGGCCACCCCCCTGTTGCCGTCTTTGAGGTTGCTGGCGTGGGCGAGGAACTGGCGCAGAGACTCAGCGCAGAACTGGGGATCCCTGTCAACCTGCTTGGCCAGTTGGGCGGCGACCTCAGAAAGCTCCCTGGGCAGGCGGCGCCTGAAGCCGCCATCGGGCGTGGGCTCCAGGCCCAGTTCGTACTCCAGCCAGCGCGTCAGGGGGTGGCGGCGCAGGGTGGCCAGGTCGGCGGGAGGGGGAGAGTCGAGGGCGCTTTTTAGCTCCGCTGCACTAGGAGAGTCACCCTCACTAAAGGGATCCAAGGTTTCCTCGATAACGTGCTCCGCTCTGAAGGGATAGCCAAAGAAGCGGCTGGCAAAGTCGGCCACAATCTGGCGGCGCTCCTGGGCGGTGGCTTCTGGCCGGGAGATCATGGTGGCGCTGGTGCCGATGTGGACAAGGTTTTGGGCGGCGCAGCGCTCCTTGAGGCGTCGCACCAGCATGGCCACATCCGCCCCCTGTCGACCGCGGTAGGTGTGTAGCTCGTCAAAGACCAAAAAGCGCAGTCCACCAGGACTTAAGAAGCGCTGATCCTCAGGGCGAACCAACAGCAGCTCCGCCATCATGTAGTTGGTAAGCAGAATCTGGGGCGGCTTCCGCCGCAGCTCTTCCCGATCGCTTTCGGCAGTTTCCCCGGTGTATTTGGCAAAGCGCAGGGGGAAAGGGCGACCATAGCGGCGCTCGTAGCGTTCGCGCAGGTCTTGCAAAGACTGGTATTGGGAGTTCACCAGGGCATTCATGGGATAGACCACCAGGGCCGTCACCTGGTGCTCGGATCCCTTCTGGCGGATCCAGTTGTCGAGGATGGGCAGGAAGTAGCAGAGGCTCTTGCCGGAGCCGGTGCCACTGGTTACCACGAAACTTTCTCCGGCTAGGGCCTTGGTGATGGCCTCCTCCTGGTGGCGGTAGAGGCGAAACGGCCTGCTATCCTCAAAGCGGAAGATGTGGGCTGTTTCTTGGGCAATCCGTCCGGCTGCAGCCAACTCGTCAACGGTTGAGCCGTCCTTGTAAGAGGGGCTGAGCTGGACAAGCGGCTCTGGCCAGAGGTGGATCCCTTCTTCTAGCGCTTGGTCTACAAAGGCTTGCGCCCGTGGGTCGGCAACCAGAAAAAACGAGCGGACAAAATCGCGATAGTCGGCCAGGACAGCGGCGTGGAGATCAAAGATCGTGGACATCAAAGCTACTCCACAGGGCCCTCCTAGCCAACCTAAACCCAGTCTGGAAGTGCAGCAAGTATTTTCCTCACCTCCAGTCCCTCTGGGGGAGAGACTTCTGCTGGAGTCAAGTCGCCATCAAGATGAGAGCTTGATCCAGAGCGCAATCTAGAGATAGTCATTGGCACACAAGTGTTGCTCGTGCAAATCTCCCTCCCATTTCAACTTGCTTGCCGCGTAAGTTGCGGATCCCAGCCTGCTTGTGGAGTTGAGCTAGGGTGCGCAGCGCTTTGTGAATCACCTTGCGCTTGGTCTTGAAGCCGGTTACCTGGCGGGCCCACTTGATGAGTTCATCGTCCAGAGCGACTTGGTGCGTATGGGGATCCGCTTGTGTATAAGAACGCAGTCTTATGCGGATCCTATGCCTAGATTTAGCGGTGCGCCAGCCGCTCCCATGCCTCCAGCACCAAGCGGCGGGTGCGGTATTCGCCAAATTGCCGCATTTCTTTTTCCTTGAGCACGCGGAAGGTCTCGCCGGGGAAGGTGCTGGCAGCCACACGTCTGGCATACCCCGCCGGATCGAGAGGATCTTCCACCTCTTCCCAGGGATCGAGGATGTTTTCTAGCTCACGCTCGGTCAGGTCGGCAGGGTCGAGAATGTAGCGCAGTTGCTTGCGGGTGAGGCCGTAGAGCCGGGCGTAGTAGGCGTCCAGCTCGGCGCGGAGCACAGCGCGGCGGTCTTCATCCCAGCGGAAAGGTGGGCAGGGGATACCCTCTCCCCCTTGATCCCGCTCTCCCCAAGCTTTCGGAGAGGGGGTTGGGGGGTGAGGGCCAACCACCGCTCGCAGCGCCTCAAAGCACTCCGTCTCGCCAAGGCGGATGGCTTCGTTCCAGACATCGTCCGCGAAGGGCTTCATGTCCCAGGCGGTGTAGGTCAATTCCAACACCCGCGGCACGATGAAGGCGAGGTCGGCAGGGGTGTAGGCACTCGGCGGGAGGACGGGGAGTTGGCTAACAAAGAAAAAGTTCATGTGCACACCTGCAATTTTCTGGCGTGTCACATAGTCGAATACCAGGGCATTGAGATTCGCTACCAGACAAGAGGCAAGCAAGTTACTCTTTATCAGAGAATAGAAGTATTGGCAAATTATTCCCCACCCCTACCCTTGGCAGCAGACTGAAGATAGCAGTGCGCTCGTCAGTGGAGCGTGCTACATCGCGAAACCCCAGTAACCACTCCCGCCGCCAATTGCCCAGCCGAGCTTCAACTTCTTCTGCCGGCACCCAGTACCAGGGCTGGACGACGAAGTGCGGGTCGGCGTGCTGTGCTGCGTCAGGGGTAGGTAGTTGGGTGCTAGAACGCGAATCCACTCCCTCATACGTGCCGTAGCGGTGGTCGTAGTGCCAGAGCATTTTGGCTTCGTAGAGGGGGAGGTAGAGTCCCTCTCCCCCTTGATCCTCCTCTCCCGAAGCTTGGGGAGAGGGGGTTGGGGGGTGAGGGGTTGGATGCTCGTAGGAATGAGTAGCGACATAGTCGGCAATTTCTCGGAGGACTTGTTCCGTCTGGTCCAATACCTGGTCATTGGTAAAGCGCAGAACGGCAAAGCCATGTTTGCGCAGGATTTCCTCCCGCAAACGGTCGCGTTCCTGCTGAGTGGGTTCGCGGTGCACGCCCCCATCTATCTCGATGATTAGACGGGCGTCGTCACAGAAAAAGTCGGCGATGAATTGTCCAATCGGGTGTTGACGACGGAACTTCCGGCCTAACAGCCGACGGTCACGCAAAAATTCCCATAGCAAGCGTTCGGCGGTAGTCGCCTCGCGGCGTAACTGCCGTGCTCTGGCAATCAGTTCCCGGCTGGCTTCAGGCAATTTGTACTCCCCTTCTCCTGCTGGGTGGGAGAAGGAATCCGGGGATGAGGGCCATCCCCCCTCTCCTGCAGTGCGGGAGAGGGGGTTAGGGGGTGAGGGCACAAACACATTCCCCACCAGCCGATACCCCTTCGCCTCCAGCTCCGCGCGAGTGCGGAAGAGGCCGGAGTCGTTGGACATATCGAACATGCGTAGAAAGCGCACACCCCAGGGGTTGGCCCTCACCCCCGGCCCCTCTCCCACAAGGGGAGAGGGGGGAGAGTTTTCATTCACTAGCACCGGCACGCGCTGGTAGATAGCCTTTGTCAGCTCGGCATCCTGACGGGTGCGGAAGACGGGCAGGGTGCGGGTGTTGGGATTGATACGGGCAATGTCGTCGGCGGTTAGGGTGAATACACGGCGTGGGTCGCGCAGGTGTTCGGTGCGAGTTGCAAAGAAGCTGAAGGTAGGGGGGCTCACCGACGTGCTTCTCCTGCAGATGGTGAGCAGGCAGAATTTCATACGACTATCTACTGCTGGAAAGAGTTTGTCGCGGTTTTCAAAATCAAACAGGCTGACCAGTTGCCCCTTTTCCACCAGGTCGGCGAAGAAGAATTGGTTGGTGGCGTCGGTGGCGATGCCGGTTGGCACGATGATGCCGGCCCGCCCGCGAGGGTTGAGCAGGGCGCGGACGCGCTCGGCAAACACAGAGTAGGTGTTGATGTCGCCGCGACCGGTATGGGGATATAGCCCACTGCCACGCAGGAAGCGGCTGGTGCTTTCGGCAGCGTGCAAGGCGCGCTGATAGTCTTGCCAGAGGGTGGGGTTGGTGTTGGCGAGTGCTGCAATTAGCCGCCTGCGCGTCGCTGCGTTAGCCGCACGGGCGATGGCGGTATCGCGGCTGGCAAAGAACTCTTCTTCCTGCAACTTGATGCGTTCCCAGGGTGGGTTGCCGAGGATAACATCGAAGCCGCCCTCACTCCCCCAGCCCCCTTCTCCGGGCGAGGGGGGAAGGTGAAACACCTCCGGGAACTCCAGTGGCCAGTGGAAGAAGCGCTGTTCGCAAGCCAGGGCTACGGCGGTGGCCAGAGCGCGGGAGTTGGCTCGATTTTCCAGCCGCTCGCTGACCGCTTTCGTGGTAATGGCCGCCGAGAAGTCCGAGGTCAAGCGCTGGAAAAAGGCCGCCGTCCAAAGGTTGCAGGCTTCTGTCAGTTTCTGGTGTTCTGGGTTTTGACAGTAGCGGGTGTAGAGCTCCTGCTTGCGGCGTACATTGGCTGGCGAGTCGTCCTGGATAGCTTCGAGCTGCTGCCGCTCCTGGCTGAGCTGGGCCACCACCTGGTCGGCCTCAAGCGGCAGAGAAAGCTGGCCTGTTTCCAAATCCTTGCGCTCGGCGCGATTTCGCCCCTTCAGAGAGCGGGCAGCCTCCCTGGAGTCGGCACTTACCGGCTCGAAAGCAGCATCAGGAAGGCCCTTTTCCAGAACCTTTAGATCCAGCACCCCCACCAGCGAGTCGCCACACTTGATGCGGTGATCGAGGAAGGTAAGCGGTTTGCCGGCGCAATGGGCCTCCAGCCAGAGGGCCACGCGGCAGAGTTCTACCGCCAAGGGGTTTTTGTCCACGCCGTAGAGGCAGTGGGCCACCACGTCGCGGATGGCCTCGCGCACAGTCTCGGGGGCGGGCTCCTCTTCGCCGGTGCGAACCTTGGCCAGCTCCTTGCCCAGATGTCGGGCAGCCGCCAAGAGAAAATGCCCAGAGCCACAGGCGGGATCCAGAACCCGCAGCGATAGGATGGCCCGTTCCTTTTCCTCACGGCCGGCTGCAGACTTCAGCCGCTCCTGCAGCACTGGCTCCAGGGCCGAGCGGACAAGTTCTGCCACCAGCTCCGGCGGGGTGTAGTAGGAGCCGGTACTTTTGCGCTCGGAGCCGTAGCCTAAGTCAAAGCAGGGCACACTGCCTGAGGTGTCAATCTGGGGCCGGTAGTCGAGCAGGCTTTCGTAGACGGATCCCAGCTCCTCTACGTCCAAAGCGGCGTAGTTGACCCGGCGCGGTGGCGAGGTCGCGTTCTCTTGGTAGTAGGCCAGGTGCCAGAAGGCCTGCAGCAGATCCCGGTTGCTCAGGCTGCACCCATCCAGCTCCAAAGGGGCAAACAACTCGCCGTTGAGAGGTGCAGCCCCTAGATGCTCTGCCAGCTCCTCCTGGGAAAGCACTCGCCAGAGCACCCGCAGGCTGCACCAGAGATCCTCATGCTCCGTAAAAGCGCTGCGCCGCTCCAAAAGTCGCCGCAGCCGACTCACGCCGTAGTGATCCCGGTAGAGGGGGCTGGCGCTAATTAGCCCCCGCTCCTCCGAGACTAAGAGAAACAAAAAGCGGTAGACCAGCCGCAGCAGTTGCCGGTAGAACTCCTCCGGGGTAAGGCAGTTCGATCCTGGAGAAGCCAGCCGCTCCCGCAGGTGGGAGTTTTTGGGATGGGCAAGAAAACCCTTGGCCAGGCCCTTGAGGCACTCTTCCACCCCATCCCGCAGCCGCTCGCGGACTCGCCCCCCCTGTTCCAGAGCCTGCTGGTAGTACTTCTCCAGCCAACACTCCCGCGCCTGCTCTGCCTTTTGGGGCAAACGGCTGCGGTGCAGCAGGCGAAACAGGATGGCAAAGTCGTTAAAGCGCTGCTCCTCTAGGATCTGCTGCAGGTCAAACTCCACATAGGCCTGCCGGCGCACAAAGGTGCTGTCCCGCAATAGACGGAGGGTCAGCCCGTTGGTGACGATGCCCCAGAGGTGCTCGCTGCGGTTGAGATACTCCTGCAGCAGTGAGTGAGGGGCTAGACGCGGCCTGCCGGTGGAAGCCAGCCGCCCCAGCTCCTGGCGTACCCCCACAATGTGCACCGGCGGGGCATCCTCTGCTTCGCCGGCGCGGTGCGAAATGGCAAAGGTAGCACCGTCCAGCTCATAGGCCCGTGGGTTGTAGCGCAGCTCGTAGCCCAGAAAGCTAAGAAAGGGAATAACCCAGGCATCGCGGGTAACCGACGTGGCCGGATCCCCTTCCGGCAGACGGGCCAGCCGGCGGCGGAAAACTTCCCACTGGGTGCGGGCCTCGGCAAAGACGCTGGCAATTTCTTCCGTCAGGCTGCGCTTGTCTTCTAGCCCAAAGTCTTTCGGCTTCTGGCCTGACAGCTCGCCAGCCAAAAGCTGCTCCAGAATGTCCGGCCCCAAGAGGCCCCCTTCAAGGCGTACAGCAGGAAATTGGCTCATCTGGACAGCAGAGGTTGTAGGACAAGAATTCCCAGCAGATCGGGGGGAAACTGCGGCTTAACCTCCAGCCCGCGCACGCGCTGGGAGATGGCCTGTCGGATGCGCTTGTGGGCCTCAGCCAGCTCGCCAGCTCGCTGGAAAATGGCCTCCCGGATCCCTTGCTGAAGGGGGTGTCCTAGACCCCAGTTTTCTGCAGTCGGCGGCCAGGGGCTGAGGCTGTCTAGCACCTGCTGCACCAACTCCTGCTTTTCTACAAGCGGCAGGTTGGCATCTGGCTTGGCTGCGGCCAAAAGCTGGAGCGCTGCCCTACTTTCCAGCCAGCGGGCTTCGCCCCTTTCTAGGCCAACCCCTCCCAGCACCAGCACCTCCTCCGCTAGCAGAGGCTGAGCCAGCGGCTGCTCCACTAGGTAGCGTACCCGCAGCAACAAGAGGGTGGTGAGCGCAGCCACAGCCCGCGTCCGAACGACCCCGCAGCGGGAGACGACGGCCTCTTCAGGCTTATCTAAGGCCTTCTCTAACAAAAAGTGGGCCAGGGCAGCGATGAGGCGGTGGTTGCGGCCAACGTATTCCGCTCCTTCCGGCGTGGGGGAGATGAAGCTAATCCGCCACTGTCCACCCTTGGGCTGGGGCAGGACTGAACGAATGGCCTCCGGCAGGGTTGCCGTGCCCTCCTGGCTGAGGTTGACCCGGAAGACTCCAGACTGCCGGTCAGGGATCACAGCCAGGCCTAGGCGCTGGGCAGCAGTTAGAAAAAATTGCTGCACGGCCTGCGGATCCCCCAGCACAGCGTCTGTGGCCTCCAGTTCCCGCTGCACTTCTTCCGGCTTGAGGGATCGCTGGGCAAAACGGGTGCGGTTGCGCCGCTCCTGCTCAGCAGAGCGATCCCACTGGGCGTGAAACTGGCTCACCTCTGCCATCCCCAGATCCAGCGCCAACTGGCGCTCCCCTGAGCCGGATCCCTGGCGCAGAAAAAGGGCCTCCAGCACCGCCTGGGTAACGCTTTCACTCGCTTCGGGCACAGGCACGTGGGTGCCAAGGGTGCGGCGGATTTCCCGCGCCTTGTCCAGCAGCACCTGCAGCACCGCACCGTCCACAGGGTTATCCCGCCCGAAAAAGCGGACGACCTTGACCCGTTCGGCCCGTTGGCCATAGCGATCCACCCGCCCCTCCCGCTGTTCCAGCCGGTTGGGGTTCCAGGGCAGGTCGTAGTGGATGACGGCTGTAAACTTTTCCTGCAGGTTGATCCCTTCCGAGAGGCAGTCGGTGGCCACCAGCACCCGTGGCTGGTCAACGGCAATTTCCGCAATCTTGGCCTCCCGTTCCTCGTCGCCCATGCGGCCGGTTACGCAGGCTACCTGAGTTGCGGATCCCAGGTGCTGCCGAAGGTGGTCGGCAAGATACCCTGCTGTGGCCACATAGCGGCACCAGAGAATGGGGTGAAAGCCCTCGGCGAGGAGCCGCTTCACCAGCTCGATGGCCCGCGCCAGCTTGGTGTCTTGGTCTACGCCGTGAAGTTGGTGGGCCAGACGGGCAAGCTCCCGCAACCGGCGGCGGTCGCTGTCGGGCAGAGTTTGCTCTGCAGCTTCAAGAGCTGGCAGCGGTAATTCATCGTCAGTACGCTCTTGTGCCGACTCGAACACCCAGCGGCTAAAGCTCTCCTCAGCCTCTTCTTCCCGAGAGCCTGCGCTGCGATTGGCCAGCGCCGCCAGAGCCGCTGCCGGACTGGACATGACACAGCGCAAAAGAGCCAGCGCCCCCCAGTAGCGTACGCGCCGCCGCCGCTGCTCCATCTGCTGGCCGGTGCGCACCAGCTCCGAGCAGAAGGCATAGGTGCGCTCAAACAGCTCGCGGTAGCAGCGTGAAAGGTCATAGGTCTCATCTTCAGCTTCCCGGGTTGGGAAGCAGGCGGTTTCTTGCCAGGTCTCCTTGATGTCCCGCCGTGTGCGCTGGACAAAGTGACGGGCCAGCTCGATGCGCTGGTTCTCCTTGAGATCCTGAAGGTCCCACTCCTCGAACTCCGGCCGCAGCAGCCCCAGCAACGACCGGAAGGCCTCTGGGATGCCGCTGTGGGGAGTAGCCGTCAGCAGGATTAGGTGGCGGTTGGGCGCTTGGGCAATAGCTCTCAAAAGAGCATGCCGCTCCTGCTGAGCTCTGCCGGAACTGGCCGCTGCCGCCCCGTGCACTTCGTCGGCAATGATCAGCTCAGGACAAAACTGCAGAAATTGAGGGCGGTTGCGCTCCGTTTTAACAAAATCAATGCTGGCCACCTGCACCGGGAAGTATTCGTAGAGATTTTGTCCCGGCGGGGTTTGCCGCTCCAGTTGCCCTACCGTCCCCGACCGGATAACTACCGGCTCGAGGTTAAACTTTTCCGCCAGCTCCCTGGCCCACTGCTCGCACAAGTAAGGCGGGCAGAGGACACAAAAGCGGCGGATCTCGCCGCGATCCAGAAGTTCTCTGGCTATCAGCAGCGCTTCAATGGTCTTGCCCACTCCCACATCATCGGCAATAAATAGCCGCACCGGATCAAGGCGCAGCGCCATGAGCAACGGCACAAACTGGTAGGTTCGTGGCCGGATGGAGATGCGCCCCAGCGAGCGGAAGGGAGTGGCGCCCTCGCGTAAGATAAGGCGCGCTGCCTGCCAGAGGAGATGGGCGGCTGCAGCATCGGCAACTTGGTCGGCGCGGGGCAGCGGGAAGAAGGCCGGCTCGATGCGCTCAAAGGGCAAGGTGCCGCCTATGAGGTTCATCAGTTGTCGGTGAAGGCAAATCGCGTCCTCTGGCGTGCCAGTAAGGGGCCGCAGCACTACCCCTTCTTCGGAATCAGCGGGGAGCACCACCCACTCGCGCTCGCGGCAGCGGACAATCGAACCAGGCTGCATCGATTGGGATCCCTAGAGAGCTTTCTCCATTTGTATGCATCTTTGCCGCTTCCCGGGAAGGACTGGCGAGCTTCTTCGGCTTTTTCAGGAACCCCCACAGCCTGCCTAGGCAGAACTTCTGCCGGCGCTAGGGCTGGCAAAAATTCTACATGTTGGAAAATGGCCTTCTCGCCCAAGCCTTTTGCAGGGATCCTTCCTACCCAAAACGTGGGGTGACGGTAGGATGAAACAGAGCTGGCCCCAAGCACTTCCAGCCGCTGACCCGATGAGCAGCACCCGTTATCCGTTTGAGCGTGTTCGCGACCACTTGCTCTTTCAGTCCTTGGCAGATGCTGAGTGGAAGGCATTGACGGCTGCCCTACTGCCCAGTCGCTTTTCTCCCGGCCAGGTAATCTTCCAAGAAGGGGATCCCAGCAGCGACCTGTACGTAGTTCTCAGCGGGATCGTGGAGCTGCGGCGCCAGTACATGCGCTATCCCGGCGATTACTGGCTGGCAACACTGCATGCTGGGCGCGTGTTTGGAGAACTTTCCTTGCTGACGGGGCGGCGGCGCTCCTTTACCGCAGTGAGCCTAACCGAGGTGCAAACCCTGCGCCTCTCCAGCGAAGGGCTGCTCCTATTGCCCCTGGAAGTCCAGGTGAAGCTTTACCGCGCCTGGACCCAGATCATCGGCGAGCGCCTCTTTTGGCTCGACAGCATGTTCGCAGATCTCCTGGAACAACGGGGGGCGGAAAATGTCGCCTCGGCTATGGCCCTGCTGCAGCAGCGCTATCCTGCTTGAGGAAAAAGAACCCCTGCCGGCAGGCTGGGATCCCTAGAATCAAGGTTCTGGCGCTCCTACAAAGAAGCCAAAAATCAAGCGGTGGGATCCCAAATTTTATCTTCAGAATAGCCAGGGCTTGCGGTATTATGTGCTAAGCAGCAGCTCCCGAAGCATTTCAAGCAGCGAGGTTAAGAGCAGTGGTCAGGGTAGCCATCAACGGATTCGGTCGCATCGGTCGCAACTTTTTGCGTTGTTGGCTGGGGCGCTCCCAGTCCAACTTGGATATTGTTGCCATCAACGACACCTCAGACGCTCGCACGGCTGCCCATCTGCTCAAGTACGACTCCATCCTCGGGCCACTGCAAGGGGTGGAAGTGGAGGCTACCGAGGGTGGCCTGCTGGTTAACGGCAAGCACATCCATGCCGTTTCCGATCGCAACCCCAGCAACCTGCCCTGGAAAGAGTGGAAAGTGGATCTTGTTATTGAGGCCACAGGTGTTTTTGTAGACTACCAGGGTGCCTCTAAACACATAGAGGCGGGAGCCAAGAAGGTGATGATCACGGCTCCGGCCAAGGGAGGCGACATCCCTACCTTTGTGTATGGCGTTAACCAACACACCTATGACCCGGTGCGGCACAACATTGTCAGCAACGCCAGTTGCACCACCAACTGCCTTGCCCCGCTCCTCAAGGTGCTGCTGGACAAGTTCGGCGTCCTGCGGGCTACGATGACCACCACCCACAGCTACACCGGCGACCAGCGGATTTTGGATGGTGGCCACCGCGATCTGCGACGGGCGCGGGCGGCGGCGCTGAGCATGGTGCCCACTACCACCGGGGCGGCCAAGGCAGTAGCGCTCGTGATCCCCGAACTGAAGGGCAAGCTGAACGGGGTAGCAGTACGGGTTCCCACGCCCAATGTGTCGCTGGTGGACTTGGTGGTGCAAACAGAGCGGCGTGTGATTGCCGAAGAGGTGAACGCGGCTCTCAAGGAAGCTTCAGAGACCACGATGAAAGGGATCATTGCCTACTCCGATATCCCCTTGGTCTCCATCGACTATCGCGGCCACGACTGCTCGGCGATTGTGGATGCGGAGATGACCAGTGTGCTGGACGGGGATCTGGTGAAGGTGATGGCCTGGTACGACAACGAGTGGGGCTACTCGCAGCGGGTGCTGGATCTGGCTGAATACATGGCTGCTCACTGGGTTGAGTAGGCTGTTGTTTCCTGTCTCAATCCCTCAGAGGCGGAGAGGGAGAATTCGGCAAAAACTTGCCAGCGCTTGCCGTCATGGCTGAGGAGGGTGAGAGCGGAGGCGAGAAAGGATCCCTGGAAAGGGCGAGTTTTGAACTGTGGCCAGGCGGTGCGAAACTGGGCCGGGCTGAGATCCCGAAAGGCCACAGTCATGTGGGGGACAAAGGGACGAGCTGGGGTAGGGGCTGGCTCTGGCTTAAGCAGCAGATTCACGTGGCGCTGTGTCTTGGCCTGGAGCTGTTGCAGCTCAGGGGAGGGCTCGACGTGGATATAGATAACCCGTGGCGCGAAGGCACCGAAGCCGCGGAGCTCAACGGCAACCGGAGCCTGCTCCTTGGCAAACTCTCCCAGGGATCCCGTCAGGGCTGGCAGCTCGGCAGTGGGCCACTCGAAAGGAGGCACCAGGGTAATGTGAGGAGGCGAGCGCAGGGCTGCGCGGCTGGCAAATTGCTCGGCAAACTGTTGTTTGATGGCGGTCACTTGCTCCTGCAGGTCTGCCGGGGGTAGGAGGGCGAGAAACAGCCGCTGTTGGGGAGCGTCGTTCACCATTGCTGGACAGGTGAGGGATCTGTATTATCCAGGCTAGGACAGCCCAGCCCTAGACCTCTACCCCATTCCCTAAGGGTCACAGGGTTTGTCGGGATGCCCGGCATCTTCTTTAGCCACTCATATTCTCATATAATTATCTAGCGATTATCTAGTAGCA
>NZ_JANSIY010000011.1:25504-33984 GCF_047462295.1 Synechococcus sp. H60.3
GAACCTCAGCCGGCTCCGCTTCCGTCTTACCATTGGCATCTCTTTCTCTGCGCCGACCAGACCAAGCCCAAGTGCTGCGAGAAAGCGGTGGGACTGGAAGCCTGGGAATACCTGAGGCTGCGGATTCAGCAGTTGAACCTAGAGCTGGCGGGCGTAGGCCCTCTGCGCGTCAACCGCACCAAGGCCAACTGCCTGCGGGCCTGCAACTATGGTGTTCCCGGGCCAGTGCTGTTGGTGTACCCCGGTGGGTTTTGGTACCACTCGGCCACGCCCCCGGTGATAGAGCGGGTGCTGCAAGAGCATATCCTGGGCGGGATCCCGGTGGCCGAGTATCTGGTAGCCCAAGATACCCTCAGCGCCCCTGATCCAAAAGAGCGTGGATAGCCTGCACGTACTCTGCCGTCGCCTGTTGCAAATCAGCCTTATCGCTGGAAGCAGGGGGGGGGATCACCTTGCCGATGCGCACCGTGATGGGGCAGAACAGCCGTGGCCAGCGGGATCCCTTGGGCAGCACCTTCTCGGTACCCCAGAGGGCCACGGGGAGCAGAGGTGTCTGGGTGCGCGCTGCCACCAAGGCAGCCCCCAGGTGAGGCTGGGGAATGCGGCCATCGGGGGTGCGGGTGCCGTTGAGAAAGATCCCCACCGCCCATCCCCGCGCCAGGGCTGCTTCCGTGGCTCGCAAGGCAGCGCGGTCAGAGCCGCCTCTCTTGACCGGGTAGGCCCCGTAGAGCCGGATCACCTGCTTCAGCGCTGGCACCCGAAACAGCTCTTCCTTGGCCATGAAGGCTACAGGGCGGCGCACTGCATTGGCCACCAGCGGCGGATCCAAGTGGCTGGCATGGTTGCTGACAATGATCAGGGATCCCTGGCGAGGCACGTTTTCCTGGCCATAGGTGCGGCCAAAATACAGTCCCCGAAACAGTGGATTGACCACTAGCCACTTGAGCAGCCAGTAGGCCAACCAATCCTGGCGGCGATAGCCCATCTGGACGATTTCCCAACTTGGGGGTAGCTCCCTCTTTGAGTGTAGGGGAAAGCGGGGGATCCCCAGCGACTTTGGAGATAGGTTTTCCTGAGACCTTCACTTAGGGTGGGATGCAGTGAGGGCCAGGAGTATGTCACCTCTCCAGATCAGGATCCTCGCCCAAAGCCCGCAACCTTTCCGCCAGACGCTCAGCCCGTTGGCGCTCCTGTTCGGCTCGTTGGCGTTCCAGCTCGGCCCGCTGGTGCTCCCGCTCGGCTCGTTGGCGTTCCAGCTCGGCCCGCTGGCGCTCCCGCTCGGCTCGTTGGTGCTCCAGCTCGGCCCGCTCATCTCCCGTCAACAGCAACTGCCCTTGGGCATCGCACCAGCGCAGCCAGCGGGCTTGTTTCCCCTCGAAAACTCCGTCCCACAGCCTCAGGCCCAGCTCCACCTGTTCCAGCCAGGTCTCGGTCATTTCCGCATAGTGGCGGCCTCGCAGCTCGAAAATGCGCAGCTCCTCTGGCCCCAGCTCGTGGTTGGGATCAAAAACCACGTAGTAGCTGACCCGCATCTGCTCGTAGCGACTGAGCTTGCCCCCTAGCTCGTCGCCTTCGCGGTTGGAGACAATCTCAATCACCACATCCGGCGGCTTGTCAAATTGCCAGAGCAGATAGCACCGGTTCTGCTTCTCCCACCATTGTTCCGGCACCGTGACATCCAGGCTGAGAAAAACATCCGGCACGATGGGAGGTCGGTTAGGGGTGGTGTAGATGCCCACATTGGCTGCTGCCAGGAAGGTTTTGTGGGGCAGAGAGCTGTAGAGTGCCCCCGTCAGGAGACGCTGCTGCTTTTCAGAGGCAAAGTTATCCACCGGGGTATCGTCCTCAGTGACCAGATCAGCGATGTCGGGCAGCAGCAGTTCAGTATCCATGGGCGAAGGCAGTCGGGGATGTCGACATCTTAGCCGTTTCCCCTACTTTTTGCCGCAGAGGACAAGGGCGGCAAAGCTGGCCGCTCTCCAGAAGGGATCCCGCCCGGAGAATGGGGTATCACGGCAAAAGGGATCTCTTTGAGGAAGAACCTTGAACTGTGACGTTTTGGTGATTGGCTGTGGCGTGGTGGGCTGTGCCATCGCCTACGAGCTGTCTTCCGCAGGGCTATCAGTGGTTGGGATCGACGCCAAGGATCCGGCCTCAGGCGCCACGGGCGCGTCACTGGGGGTGTTGATGGGGATCTGCAGCCGCCAGCCGGATGGGGAGGTGGTGCAGTTGCGCCTGAAAAGCCTGGAGCAGTTTGATCCCTTGATTGCCCGGCTGGAAGCGGACTTGGGTCGGAATTTGCCCGTCAATCGGCACGGCATCCTCAAGCTCCTTCGGGAGGAGGAAGTGGACGCTTGGCAAGCAACCCTGGCGGCTCGGCGGCAAGCAGGTTACCGCCTGGAGCTGCTTAGCCCCGGCGAAGTGGGATCCCTGCAGCCGGGCCTGCGCGGCGACCTGGCCGGGGCCATCTACTCGCCCCAAGATCGGCAGATCCAACCCCGCCTCCTCACGCAGGCGCTTGTGGAAGCAGCCCAGCGTAGAGGCTGCCGCTTTTTCTTTCACCAGCCGGTTCAGAAGATGCAGCGCAGCCCAGATCCTCCCTTTCGCCTGCAGGCAGTTTATACGCCGGCCTTTACCTTCTCGGCAGGCTATGTCGTTCTCGCTGCCGGCCTGGGCAGCTCCCCTTTGGCTGAGGAGCTGGGGTTGCAGATACCGCTGCAGGCTGTCAAGGGCCAGGCCCTGCGGATCAAAGCCGCTGGGATCCCTCTGGGGCCGGTCGTGAGCGCCGCGGATCTCCACCTGGTTCCCCTCGGCGATGGATCCCTGTGGGTGGGGGCAACCGTGGAGTTTCAGGCCACCCAGCCTGAGCCGACGCTGCTGGCCTTACAGGATCTGCTGGCCCACGCCATCCAGCTTTGCCCGGCCCTAGCCGAAGCCACCCTGCTGGAGCACTGGGCCGGCCATCGACCCCGACCGCTGGGGCAGCGTGCCCCCATCCTGGGGCCGGCTCCCGGCTATGTCAATCTTTTTGTTGCCACTGGCCACTACCGCAATGGGGTGTTGCTGGCCCCGATTAGCGCTGCCGTCCTGAGAGATTTGGTGCTGAAAGGGAAAACAGCCCTCTGCGATCTAAGCGCTTTTGCCCCAAGACCTAAACAGGGCTGAGCGGGCCTATCCCCTGAGGGATCCGGACTTATGTCAGAATAGAAGGCTGCCCGGCTCAGGCCGAGCCAGCGTGTGACCTGTCGAGTCCTGCAAAGGAGAAAAGAGCCTTGCCGAAACTTGCCCTAAAAGCTCTCTGGCTGGAAAACGATTTGGCCATTGCCGTGGATCAGGTGGTGGCCAAAAACCGCAGCCCCCTCACCCGCTACTTCTTCTGGCCGCGAGATGACGCCTGGGAACAGCTCAAAGCTGAGCTGGAGAGCAAAACTTGGATCAGCGAGGAAGATCGCATCACTCTGCTCAACCAAGCCACTGAACTGATCAACTACTGGCAAAACGGCGGACGCGAGCGCCCCATCAGCGAAGCCCAAGCCCAGTTTCCCGACATCCTCATCGGTGGCAACGCCTAACTCTCCCATCCCCGCTAAGGCCGCGACTCCAAACCCAACTCATCTTGCTGGGGATCCCGCTTTTGGGTTAGATTAGCACTCGAGGTTTCAGAGTGCTAACTCTGCACTCGGCCAAGCCGATGGATCGCTGGGGCTCTTCTGGGATCCCACTCCGCCTAGCAGCACTCAGCGCTAAGTAGCCCAGTTGAAATTACGAGGATCGCGGATTCTATGGCCAAGCAGATTCTGTTTAAAGAAGAGGCCCGCAAGGCATTGGAGCAGGGCATCAATCAACTGGCGGATGCAATCAAGGTTACGGTTGGCCCCAAAGGGCGCAACGTTGTTCTGGAGAAGAAGTTTGGCGCTCCCCAGATCGTCAACGACGGGGTCACCATTGCCAAAGAAATTGAGTTGGCGGATCCTTTGGAGAACACCGGTGCCCAGTTGATGCGAGAAGTGGCCACCAAGACCAACGACGTGGCCGGAGACGGCACCACCACAGCCACCATTTTGGCCCAGAGCATGGTGCGGGAAGGGCTGAAGAATATTTCGGCAGGATCCAACCCCGTAGCCTTGCGGCGCGGCATCGAGAAGACCACCGCCTACCTGGTGAAGCAAATTGCCGCCCATGCCAAGCCTGTGGAAGGCCGCAAGACCATCGCCGAGGTGGCTACCATCTCTGCCGGCAACGACCCGGAAGTGGGGGAGATGATTGCCAAAGCCATGGATGCCGTGGGGCGAGATGGGGTGATCACGGTCGAAGAGTCCAAGTCGCTGGAAACCCAATTGGAAGTTGTCGAAGGGATGCAGTTCGACCGCGGCTACATTTCCCCTTATTTCGTGACTGATACGGAGCGGATGGTGGCCGAATACGAAAATGCCTATCTGCTCATCACCAGCAACAAGCTCTCCAGCCTACAAGATCTGGTGCCTGTTCTGGAGCGAGTGGCACGAGAGGGGCGGCCGCTGCTGGTCATTGCGGAAGATGTCGAAGGAGAGGCGCTGGCCACCTTGGTGGTGAACCGCCTGCGGGGGGTGTTGAACGCGGTGGCGGTGAAGGCGCCGGCTTTTGGGGATCGACGCAAGGCCATGTTGGAGGACATTGCCATCCTCACTGGTGGGCAGCTCATCTCCGAAGATATTGGCATCAAACTGGAAAATGTCACCCTAGACATGATGGGGGTGGCCCGCAAGATTACCGTTACCAAAGACAAGACCACCATTGTCACCGATGGCAGCACCAAAGCGGCGGTGGAGAAGCGGGTGGCCCAACTCCGCAAGCAACTGGAGACCACCGATTCCGAGTACGACCGCGAGAAGCTGCAGGAGCGGATCGCCAAGCTGGCCGGTGGGGTGGCGGTGATCAAGGTGGGGGCTGCCACCGAAACGGAGCTCAAGGATCGCAAGCTGCGCATTGAAGATGCCCTCAATGCCACGCGGGCGGCAGTGGAGGAAGGGATTGTCCCCGGTGGCGGGGCAACGCTGCTGCATCTTTCCAAAGGGATCCCGGCCTTTAAGGCCACCTTGAACGCAGAAGAGCAGGTGGGGGCGGACATCGTCTGCCGGGCTTTACAGGCGCCGCTCTATCAGATTGCCCACAATGCTGGCCTGGAGGGGTCTGTGGTGGTGGAAAAGGTTCTGGAGAAGGAGATGCCCTTTGGCTTCGACGCCCTGACCGGAACCTATGTCGATATGTTTGCCCAGGGGATCGTGGATCCGGCCAAGGTGGTGCGCTCGGCGCTGCAAAACGCGGCTTCCATCGCCGCCATGTACCTCACCACTGAAGCCATTGTGGTGGAAAAGCCCGAACCTAAGACGAAAACAGGAACAGGTCGCTCCGGCGGTGCGGGGATGATGTAACTTCCCTGAACCGTGCCCTTGTAGCATAGGCCCCTATCCAGGGGCTTTTTCCTGTTCAGGGCTTTCTCCCGTCTCCGGTCGCAGCAGCGGGAAGGCGATGACATCACGGATGCTAGGGGCGTCGCACAGCAGCATCGCCAGACGGTCGATGCCGATGCCCAGGCCGCCGGTGGGAGGAAGGCCGTACTCCAGGGCGGTGAGGAAGTCCTCGTCGAGAAAGTGGGCCTCTTCGTCTCCGGCTGCCTTCAGGGCCGCCTGGGCCTCCAGCCGCTGCCGTTGGTCTACCGGGTCGGTCAGCTCCGAGTAGGCGTTGGCCGTCTCTCGCCCGACGATAAACAGCTCAAAGCGCTCCGCCAACCCCGGCTTGCTGCGGTGGGGCTTGGTGAGCGGACATACCTCCAGGGGATAGTCCAGAACAAAAGTCGGCTGGCGCAGACGGCTTTCGCAGCAGTGCTCGAAGGCTTTGACCAGCAGCTTGCCAGGGGAGTCCTGGGGGGAGAGATCGGGGATCCCCTGCTCGGCCAGGGCGGGCAAGAGCTCGGCGGTGGATCCCTTTTCCACGTCGATGAAGATGCCGGTGGCCTCTTCCACCAACTCCTGTATCGTCACCCGCCGCCAGGGTGGGGTGAGGTCGATGGCTTCCCCTTGGTAAGTAATTTGCAGGGATCCCCGTACCGCCAGGGCGGCGTTGCAGACCAGGGTTTCGGTCAGCTCCATCATGGTGTGGTAGTCGGCAAAGGCTTGATAGGCCTCTAGCGAGGTGAACTCCGGGTTGTGGCGGGTGGAGATACCTTCGTTGCGAAAGACCCGCCCAATTTCGTACACCCGCTCGATCCCGCCCACCACCAGCCGCTTCAGGTGTAGCTCGGTGGCGATGCGCAAGTAGAGATCCAGATCCAGGGCGTTGTGGTGGGTGATGAAAGGCCGCGCCTCCGCCCCGCCGGGGATCACCTGCAACACCGGCGTCTCGATCTCCACAAAGCCCTGCTCCTCCAGGGTCTGCCGCAGGGAGCGGACGATCTTGGCCCGGTCGAGCAAGGTTTGCTTCACCTCGGGGTTGACGATGAGATCGACGTAGCGCTGGCGGTAGCGTTTCTCCACATCCCGTAGGCCGTGCCACTTGTCGGGCAGGGGCAGCAGCGCCTTGGTCAGCACCTGGTACTCATCCACCCGCACCGACAACTCGCCTTTTTCGGTGCGCTTGAGACAGCCCTTGGCCCCCAGCCAGTCGCCCACGTCGAGGAGCTTGTCCAGGTTCTTGAAAGCCAGCTCTCCCATGTGCTCCGTCAGCCGTTGCTTTTCTAGGTAGAGCTGGATGGTGCCGGAGCGATCCTGAAGGGTAAAAAAGGCCAGTTTGCCCATGACCCGCCGCGCCCGGATCCGTCCGGCCACGGCCACCTGCACATCCTCCCGCTCGGCGCCGGGCTCGAGATCGGCAAATTGGGCCTGCAACTCGGCGGCCAGGTGGGTAACCGGGAAAGAATAGGCATAGGGCAGGATCCCTTGCTCCTGCAGGTGGCGGGCTTTCTCGAGACGGGCGGCCCGTTGGGCGGCTTCACTGCTGCTGGGGAGAGTGGACATAGGAGTAAAGGGAATAGAGGATTTCAGGAACGGACGGGATCCTTTTTTTACTCTTCCGGCGGCGCGATCCCGTGGGAACGCAGCAGCTCCAAAAGTCTTTCGGCCCGTTGGCGTTCTCTTTCGGCCCGCTGCTGCTCTAGGGCGGCCTTTTCGTCGCCGGTGGGCAAAACTTGGCCCTCTCGGTCACACCAGCGCAGCCATTCCGTGTTGACGCCCTCGAAGGATCCCTGCCAGAGGGTCAAGCCCAGGCCAATCTCCTCCAGCCAAGTGGAATCGAAGGGAACCAGCTCTCCCCCCCGCCGCTGAAAAAGAACCAGCGGGGATCCCTGTAACTCCCGCAGTTGCCGCAAAGGATCGTACACCCCGTAGTAGGCCACCCCAGCGCGGGCATAGTCCCTGAGTTTGCGACCCAGCTCTTCCCCCTCGCGGTTGGAGACAATCTCAATGACCACGTCGGGGGGCTTGCCCATCTCCCAGACGAAGTAGGTGCGATCTTCCTTGCGCTCGAAGCTGGCGGGGGGAGCCACCTCCAGGCTGAGCATGACATCGGGCACCAGCGGCGGCAGCTTGAGGGCGTAGAACAGGCCGACGTTGGCCGTGGCCAAGAAGGGGATCGGCTCGCCGCTGTCTTTGGCCCTGGGCTGGAAGGAAGCGTAGAGGGCGCTGGTGAGCAGGCGCTGCAGCTTCTCTGAGTAGATGCTATCCACAGGCTGGTCGTCCTCGATTGCCAGGTCGCTGACATCCGGTGGCGGCGGCGGTGGAAACTCCGCTGCTGGTGTCGAGGGCTTGAGGGGGCTAGAAGGTGCAGAAACCATGATGCCGGGATCCCTTGCAGGGTTGCTAGGGGCTGCTCGGTTGTTTGTCGATCAGCCGATATGAAACCATCTCGAGGGTAGCAAAGGCTGCTGGGAAAAGGGTGACCAGAGAGCTTCTCCAATCCCACGCCAGAGACAGAAGCCCAACCCTGGGCTTGCCTCCTTGAGCAGAGCAAGAGACAAAAAATCCTGCCAGACCTCCTCAGCTTTGGCCGGATCCCTTTTGGAGAGCAGCTAGCGCTCTGCTTGGGCGTTCAAGCGGGAGACGATCAGGTACACCACGAAGATAAACAGGGCCACCAACGCCATAGGTCGATCCTTGGTCAGTATCTTTCGCCAGTGTCTGTAGGATAGGGTGCCCACCCGAGCAGGGATCGAGTCGCTGTCCTTGCATTAAACTTTACTATATAACGCTATAGATATGAAGACATTTGCCCGCAGATTGGTTCTCGGCGGAAGATCGACTGCCGAGCTGGGCCAGTTGGGGATCCCCTCTCACTGGGTAGGCTCGGAGCTGGGCAGAGCCACCAGCAGGGCCTCCAGCAGCCGCTGCACCCGGCTTAGGCGCAGGCCAGCGTCGGCCAAAACAGGGCTGTTGGGGATGATGGCGTGGCGGAACCCCAGCTTGGCGGCTTCCTTGAGGCGCTGCTCCAACTGCGGCACCGGGCGCACC
>NZ_JANSIY010000012.1:0-4286 GCF_047462295.1 Synechococcus sp. H60.3
TTTACGACCTCATAGCCCGCCAACTCCAGATTGATGCGCAGGATATCCAGAATCGAAGGGTCGTCCTCAATGATGAGTATGCGAGCCATAGCCGGTTGCAGCCCACACTGCGGATAAAACGTTTTGTTAAATCAGCTAACAAGGAGTCCAAAGCTTTACGACTCAAAGTTTACTTAATTCTAGCCTCATTGCAAATCTGGCCGAAAGACAGGCGGGTGGGGTGGCCGCTGGGCAAAGGGCGGAGCTGCCGGCTTCAGGGGAAACCCTTCATCCGGCTTGGCGGGCACGCTTTTTGGGATCCCCTTTGGGAATGGCGGCGATGAGGCGGCGGGTATAATCCTGCTGCGGGTTCCGGTAGATCTGGGAGGCAGGGCCGATTTCCTCGATGCGGCCTCGGTTCATAACCATGATGCGGTCACTCATGAACTTGACCACGCTCAGGTCGTGGGAGATGAACAGATAGGTCAGCCCCAGCTCCTCCTGCAGATCTTTGAGTAGGTTCAGCACCTGGGCCTGTACGGAGACATCCAGAGAAGACACCGCCTCGTCGCAGACGAGCAGGCGCGGCTCCGAAGCCAGGGCGCGGGCAATGCAAATCCGCTGCCGCTGCCCGCCGGAAAACTGATGGGGCAGGCGATCCAGCGCCTCCGGATCCAGCCCTACCCGTTCTAGCAAGCGTTGGGCCCGTTGCCGCCGCTCGGCAGCATTTTTCCCAATTCCGTGCAGAACCATCGGCTCCATAATGCTGGCTCCCACGCTCATGCGGGGATCCAAAGAGGCTGCCGGATCCTGGAAGATAAGCTGGATTTCTCGGCGTAAGCGGCGCAGGTGCCGGGGCGGTAGGTGGAGCCAGTCTTCTCCGTCGTAGATCACCTGGCCGGAACTGGCTTGGATCAGACGCAACAGGGTTCGCCCCAGGGTGGTTTTGCCGCAGCCGGACTCTCCCACCAACCCTAGGGTTTCTCCCGGATACAGATCGAAGCTAATCCCGTCCAAGGCCCGGATCTCGCCCAGCGGGCGGCGAAACAGCCCCTGGCGCACGGGGTAGTGGGTGCGCAACTCCCGCACCTGCAACAGCGGAGGCTGACTTTGCAGCCACCGCAGCCGTTCCTCCTCTTCGGCGGCAGGGATCTCCACCTGCTGCCACTGCTCCTCGACCGAGAGGGATCCCTGACCCGTCTGGAAATCCTGGACGGTGGGCAGCCGCCGCAACCGCCGCTCCAACGGTGGGCGACAGGCTAGCAGGCCACGGGTGTAGGGGTGCTGGGGCTGGCAAAAAATTTGGCTCACTGCTCCCTGTTCGACAGCCTGGCCCCGGCACATCACCACCACCTGATCCGCCAATTCGGCCACCAGGTTGAGGTCGTGGGTGATAAACAGAATGGCCATCTGCCGCTGTTGTTGCAGATCCCGGAGCAGGCGCAAAATCTCCGCCTGTACCGTCACATCCAAGGCGGTAGTCGGCTCATCAGCAATCAACAGCTTAGGGTTAGAGGCGATCGCACAAGCGATGGCTGCCCGCTGGATTTGGCCGCCGGAGAGCTGATGGGGATAGCGCTCCAGCAGGTGCGGGGAAAGCTGCACTTCCTCGAACAGGCGGATCGCCCGGGCGTGGATCTCCGCCGGGGGGAGGGAGGTATGGGTTCTCAGGGTTTCCCGCAACTGCTGACCACAGGTGTAGAGGGGGTTGAGGGCGGTGCTCGGCTCCTGAAAGATCATGGCGATCTGGGAGCCGCGGTAGCGCCGCCGTTGCCGAGGATCCAGCCGCAGCCAGTCCACCGTTCCCTGGGGGCCCTGAAAGAGAATGGTGCCTTCCACCCGGGCGGAGCTGGGCAGCAAGTCTATCAGCGTCAGGGCGGTCATGGTCTTGCCGGATCCCGATTCCCCCACTAGGCCCAGGACTTGTCCGGCCCCCAGTTGAAAGGACAGCCCATCCACCACCAGGGATCCCAAGCATTCTGTCTGGCTGCTGCCGGCAGTGCGGCTGGGCAAGAAAACCCGCAACCCCTGAACAGTCAGAAGGGCAGAAGTAACAACCGGAGCGACATCGGCCATGGCTGAGGGCGGCGATCGAGGGATTGGCAGGATTATAGACCACCCCTCCAGCTTCCCTTCTTTTCCCGCTGGGGCAGCTGCGGGACTTCGGCAGCGTCACTGAGGGAGTCTGGGTCTCAGCTACAGACTCGGCTCAGCTCCTGCTCAGGATGGCCAAAACCTCAGCGGGCGGGCCAGAAGATCCCAAAGCAGGAGGTGTAGCCGTGTAAAAAGGTGGAGCCCCCAACCGGGCCGATCTCCCCATTGCAAAAAAACCCCCCCAGCGGCAAGTCCCCCAGCAATTCCCGAAACCGCTGCGAGTCATGGTTGGGAGTGCCGTACAGCCCTTTGCCTCGCCCCAAACAGGAGAACATCAGCGCCCCACAGGGCTCTGGTTGCGGCTGGGAGGGGCGCTCTGACGAATAACTTTGCCCCAAGTTGCGCTCGACACAATAACGACTGAGGGCCCACCGGAGATCCTCTGCCGAAGTCTGGGCATCCCGCAGATGAAACTGCACCGTCTGGCCGGGGCGCACCCGATCCCCAATGGCCATTGCCCCCAGGCGTGGGTCAACGCCCAGAATCACCCGAATGAGAAAGTCTCCCGGCGTCGGTTCGGATTTGAATTCGTCCATCAGCAGGCCGATGAAGAGAGCTTGGCGGGCCAAGCGTTGATCTGACGGGCTGAGCCGTTCGGCTAAATCCCTTAAGACCACCAAAGGAGGGCGACCTTCCAAGCTGAGGATCACGTTCCCCTCCGCTTCGGTGACACGCAAGGGATCCCCAATCGGGCGACATCCCTGGGCTACCACCGCATCTAGCACCACGTTGCCAGAGAGGGCCAGCCCCACCGTGCCTTCCCGATACAGCTCCCGCCGGGGCGTAGGGGTACGCGCATCCAGCAAAAACAGAGCATTGCCGCGAGGAGCGCGGCCGCCACTGGCCAATCCCCCCACCTTGACCGCCCCCGGATAGGCAAAATCCAGCCCTTGCAACAGTTCAGAGATCCGAGAGGAAAATCCATCCGCCAAGAGCAAGAAATGGGGCTGGGCCTGCGGCGCAACCCCCACCAGATCAATCCACGCCGCAGGAGGTGCATCCAAGTCGGGCAGTTGTTCCCCCCGCAGATGAAACGGGTGCAAGGCCACATCCGGCAGCACCGCCAAAGACAGCGACAGGGCCGGCCCATCTTCAATTTCCTGCCCCCCACCCACGATACCACCGCCGGAGCAGCCAATCAAAACGTCCACCTCCAGCAGATCCGACAGCAGTGGCAACACGCGAATGTATTCGCTGGCAAAGGCCGCCGACACAAACAGGATCCCTAGGTTGGGCCGCAGCGGCTGCGGGGGAACGTACCCGGTGAGCAGCCCCGGCAAGCTGCCGGATCCCACTGCCTGCACCTGTCGCGTCAGGACGCTCTTCAGTTGAGCTGCCTGAAGCTTAGCCTTGGCTTCCTCCACCACCTGCCGCAGAGCCGCTTCCAGAGAAGGAAGCTGGGAGAGCGCGTTCACCCACTGCATCGGCGTGTTCCTACGGTCTGGAGTTTGCTTTTTTAGGCTAGCAATTTATGCCCAGGACTGGCTGTTCTACGTAGCCTCTTGTTTGCAAGGTGTTTAGGGCAGATAGGGCCGCGGATCCACAGGTGCGCCCCCACCAGGGCGGACTTCAAAGTGCAAGTGTGGCCCTGTGCTGCGACCCGTATTGCCCCGGCTCATGATCGTCTGCCCCTGCTGCACGTACTGGCCCTTGGACACATAGATCTGATGGCCGTGGGCGTAGCGGGTGACGATCCCGTTGGGATGGCGAATATCCACGCGATTGCCATAGCCATCTCCGGAATTGCCGGCAAAAATGACCTCCCCCTCCTGCACAGCTACAATGGGGGATCCCACCGGGCCGGGAATATCAACCCCCGCGTGGAAGCGACCGCGACGGTAGCCAAAGCCGGAGGTGATTGGCCCGGCAACCGGCCAGATGAAGCCACTGCTACGGGCCCGGGGAGGAGCTGCCAGCACTGGCCGAGCTTGGGATTGTCTCCGGGCTCGTCGGGCAGGAGCTGGGATCGGGGGCTGCGTGCCTGGCGCCGGAATCGTGAGGCGTTGGCCAATGCGCAGCCAATGGGGATTGCGCAGATTGTTAGCCTGGATAATCGACCGCTGCGTTACCCCATAGCGAGCGGCGATCCGCTCGATGGTGTCACCGGCTCCCACCGTGTGGGTCAGGGAGCCACCGGCCAAGAGGGCCTGCCG
>NZ_JANSIY010000012.1:4386-26539 GCF_047462295.1 Synechococcus sp. H60.3
CGAGCGGCGATCCGCTCGATGGTGTCACCGGCTCCCACCGTGTGGGTCAGGGAGCCACCGGCCAAGAGGGCCTGCCGCTTTTGTTCGGCTTGGCGTTGCGCCTCTTCCTCCTGGCGGCGGCGTTCTTCCGCCTCGCGGGCCTTCTGGGCGGCGATCCTCTCTTTCTCGCGCCGGATTAGCTCGCCCACATCGCCAGGGATGAGCAGTCGTTGGCCAATGCGCAGATACTCCGGCCGATCCAGGGGGGTTGCCTCGATGATCCGCTGCTGCGGAACCCGATAGCGGTTGGCAATGTCTTCCAGGGTGTCCCCTGGCTTGACGCTGTAGATCAATCCTGGCTGGCTGGGGATCAGCAACTTCTGCCCTGGCTGCAGCGGCGTACTGGCTTGAATGCCGTTGGAGACAGTGATGGCGGCAGCATCGAGCTGGTACATCTGGGTTAGTTGCCAGAGGGTTTCTCCCGGCTGCACCTCATGCTCGAGAATGCCTCGAGGCCCTTCCCCGCTTGGGATCTGGCCAGCCTCGAAGGCTTGCCGCAGTTGGACTTTTTTTTGCTCGTAGTTCTGCTGCAGGGCGCCGGACAGCGTGTGCACCGAGGGGGGAATCGGCTCCGCCAGCTGGGATCCCCAGGGGTGGCGAGAAAGCTGACGTTGATGCAGCGTGGCCGCCCCCGCCAAGCCCAACATGAGCAAGAGGCCGGTGGTCCACATCGGATAGCCCCGTCGCGCCGGAGCCAAGGTCGAGGGATCTGGATTTTCTGGCTCGGCTGGCTCATCGGAGGGGGCCGGCCCCGACTCTTCCAGGGCATCGGCGCAGGGATCCGCCTCCAGCTTTAGGAGCCACACCAGGCCCGTTAAGCTGAGAGAAAGGGCTAAGCCAGCCCACCGGAGTCTTGACGGGGCAGAGAGAAGTGCCGGCTCCCACCCCTCGGCAGCCCGCTCCTGAGCAGTCGGGATCCCTGCCGGATCCTCGGGCGGAGAAAGGGTGCTCACGGCAGCACCCTGGATGTCCAGCTCACTCCTCTGGGCATTTGAGAACGTCAATCTTTGGGGCATCCTCACACCAATAGGCTGATACTAGAGTGGAAGAGAAGATGTCAAAATTGAGGCCAGCGTCCCCTTGCAGCAAGCTCCACCAAGACTGGCGAAGCCCAAGCGCAGTTCGATAATGAACAGATTGGTTCGCACTCAGGTTAGAGTACCGTAGTTAATAAATCTAGACAAGTCTTCACAGGTAGTTTCAGCTGAGATGCTTGTCCCCCAATGATTGCAGCCTCCGGCCCGTTGAGATTTTGTCGAGCCTTATCTGATGCAGGACAGAATGTGCCATCGTGCTTACCTGGAAGATAAAGCCCGCTTTGCTGTAGCTGAAACTACAAACCAGGACTCTCCATGACTTTAGTTGTCTACAACACCTTGACTCGCCGTAAGGAAGTGTTTCAGCCCCTGTCAGCCGGTGGCTCTGAGCCCATGTCTGCCGACGAGGCGGCTGGCGGGGAGAAGCCCCTGGTGCGGATGTATGTCTGCGGCGTTACAGTTTACGATCTCTGCCACCTCGGCCACGCGCGCACCTATGTAGTGTGGGACATGGTGCGTCGTTACCTGGAGTGGCGGGGCTACCGGGTGAAGTATGTGCAGAACTTTACCGATGTGGACGACAAGATCCTCAAGCGGGCCTTAGAGCGGGGCGAATCGATGCAGGCGGTGGCGGAACGCTTCATCGCCGAGTATTTCCAAGATATGGATCGCCTCAACATCAAGCGGGCCGATCTCTACCCCAGGGCAACCCGATCGCTGCGGGCGATGTTCGAGCTGATCCAATCGCTGGAGCTCAAGGGCTTTGCCTACCGGGTACGGGATCCCCTTGCCCGTCAGGCGGAGATCCCTGCTTACGATGTCTACTACGCCGTCCGTAAATTCCCGGACTACGGCCAGCTCTCCGGTCGCAAGCTAGAGGAGCTGGAGGCAGGGGCCAGTGGCCGGGTGGGAGAGGAAGGGGCTGGCAAACAGGATCCCTTCGATTTTGCTCTTTGGAAGGCGGCTCCCCCTTCTGAGCCGGGGTTTGAGTCTCCCTGGGGTTGGGGACGTCCGGGCTGGCACATCGAATGCTCGGCCATGGTGCGGGAAAACTTAGGGGATCACATCGACATTCACGCCGGCGGAGCGGATCTCATTTTTCCCCACCACGAGAACGAGCTGGCCCAATCGGAGCCGATTACCGGCAAGCCGCTGGCCAAGTACTGGATGCACAACGGCTTTGTCAACGTCAACGGCCAGAAGATGTCCAAATCGTTGGGCAACTTCACCACCCTACGCCAGGCGCTTGCCGTCTATCACCCCATGGCCCTGCGGCTGTTCCTGCTCCAGACCCATTACCGCAGCCCGATTGACCTCACCGAGCCGGCGATGCAGGCAGCCAGCCGCGGCTGGGAAACCCTGGAGAAAGGGATCCACTGCGCCGAGCAGTTTTGCCAGACGGCATCTCCCGATTGCGAGGCGATGCAAGCCTTTCAGGCGGCTATGGACGATGATTTTGGCACCCCTGGGGCGCTGGCCCTTGCCTTTGAGCTGGCCAAAGAACTGATCCGTGAGCACAACCTCTTGACCCACCAGGGCCACACCCACCTGCAGCCGCAGGTGCTGAGGCAGAAGAGCGCCGCCCTGCTGGAGATCCTGACCACGCTGGGCTTCTGCTGGCCCCAGCCTGCCACCGCCCAGGGATCCGAGAAAGCCGTCGCCAATGGGGAACTGGCCAAGCTTCCACCCCTCGAAGAAAAGCAGATTGAGGAGCTGGTGGCCCAACGCACGGCAGCCCGCAGGGCGAAAAACTTTGCCGAGGCGGATCGAATCCGGGAGCAGTTAAAGGCCCTGGGAATCACCCTCATCGACCAAAAAGACGGCACCACCCGTTGGCTGCGGGAGTAGGGGTTGCCCATCACGAAGGGATCCTTAGGCCGGAAACGACCTGGTGGTAGAACTGGCGCATCTCGGCAAACCACTCCACTCGCGAGGGATCCCAGGTGTAGAACATGTGGCCGCCGCGGTAGTGGCGCAAGAGAAGGTTGGCCTTGAGGCGGGGATCCAGCTTCATCAAGTCCACCAAGTGGTTGGAGGCAAAGTAAGGGGTGACCAGGTCGTAGAAGCCGTGGTGAATGCTCACCCGCAGGTGGGGATTGAGGGCCATGCTGCTGCGCAGCTCGTCCATGGCGCCAATAAACCCTTGCTTGAGTTCCCCTTTGGGGGTAAACCGCCAGGACTTGAACACCTCTAAGTTCAGGAGGTGGTAGGTCAAGTCTGTGTCCACCTGGAGGGTCTCCCGCAGGTGGCTGTTGATGGCGGCGGTAAAGAGGCGATCTACCCCATCCAAGGTGGGATCGGATCCCTCGAAGGTAGGCCGATCCGGAAAGGGATCCACCGTGGTGACGGAAGCATCGTACAGCCCCAACACCAGCCGCTGGGAGCGCAACAGCTCGCGGGCAAAGCTGGCCGGGTCGATCCGACCGCCTTTGTGGGCCACATACTCAGGTGAGAGTCCGATCCCTGCCGCCATCTCTGTGTAGATGGCCTGCCGCTCTGCCTCTGGCATCGCCTCCCCCATGGCCAAAAGAGGCAACAGCCGCTGGCGGGCAAAGCTTTCTGCTTTGGGCAGCAAGATCTGCAAATCCTCCCCCCAGCCACACCGCCCGTGATAGGCCGCCGTGGCTACATAGGAGGGGAACAGGGTTGCCCAGGTGCTGAGGTTGTAATCGGTGGTCTCCAGCAGCCCGAACTCGATGGCCGGCGAGATGAGAATCGCTCCTGACAGGCCCACCCCAAACTTGGCTTGCAGCTCCTTGGCCAGCCGCGCCACCCGAAATCCCCCGTAGCTCTCACCGGCAATGAAAATGGGAGAGAGCCAGCGCTTATACCGCGAGAGGAAGCCCTGGATAAACTCGCCCAAAGATTGCAAATCCCGCTCCACGTCCCAGAAGGGTGCTTCTTTGGGGGGCTCCTCCTCCTTCTCCTCCGGCTGAGTGGGCTTGGCCGCCGGATCGGATTTTTCCTGAGAACTTTTGGCGTCTTGAGACTCTTTGGGCAGGGCGCGGCTAAAGCCTGTCCCCACCGGATCGACGAAGACCAAATCAGAAAACAGCAGCCAACTTTCGGCGTTATCCACCAGTTGCACCGGCGAGGGCGGCAGGCTGCCGTTGGGCCCAAAGCAAATCCGTCTCGGCCCCAGGGATCCCATGTGCAAATAGGCAGAGGCGGCCCCCGGCCCGCCGTTGAAAACAAAAGTCAGCGGGCGGTGCGGGGAGTCAGAATCCTGCCTCAGATAAGCGACGTGAAAGATCTCGGCCACCGGCTTTTCTCGGCGGAAGAGCGTCTGCCAGCCAGCCACCGCCCTGTAGGGGAAGGACTCCCCCCCAGCGTTGAACGTGTGCTCTGTGGTGTGCAAGACAGGAGTGGACTTAGATTCTGCAGGCATAGAGACACGGGAGCTGCAACTTGCCTATCCAGTAAATCACAAGTTGCCAGATCTCCACCCCTGCCTTGGAACAGGAGCCGAGGGTTACAGGGTGAGCGGCGCTTCCAAGGTCAGATTAAAAGATTGGCCGGGGCGCAGCACCACCACCTGGGGAGCGGTAACATTGCCTACCACTACGCCAGCCGCTGCCCCTGCCAGGACATTGCCCGCCGAGACACCGCCGGTGATGGCTCCCAAAAGGGTGCCTGCGGCTGCCCCAATGGCCGCATCCTGGGCGATGGCCTCAGCCGAATACTGCCGGGGATCTTTCTCGTCGTGAAGAATGTTGGAAACAGCCCGCAGGCTATAGGTGCGACCCCCGAGGACGATGGCAGTGGCAACAAAGCGGGATCCGCCCGGCGCCGGCTCCATCTGCCCGAAGACGCGGCTGCCAGCCGGGATCACCAAACGCCCCTGGTTGTCGAAAATGTTTTGCGTGACGGCCACTTCCAGGGGATAGATGGTGTCTGGATAAAAGTATTGCGGCCCTTCGCTGCTGAGGCTGCCGACGGGAATGATCGTCCCCTGCTCAAGGCGGTAGGTGCCCAATTCAAAAAGCGGCTGGGCCACCACCGGCAAGGGGGCCAGCAGAGGGATCCCTGCCCAACCCATCACAGCGGCTGCTAAGATAGCTTTCATTGCAAATCTCCTAATTCTCCAGGGTTCTGGCGGGTGTCTGTGGCCTTGCGGGGCCAGTTGCCTTCCCTGTGCAGATCTCTCCATAACTTCTAGGTTATCGAATCAAAGTGCCAGCCCCTTTTCCGGGGTGGGTAGCTTTATCTGCAACTTTGGGCAGTTTTGGGCAGCCCGAAAGCCTACTTGTTCAACTTGAATTGAGGCGCACGGCCCTCACCCCCAGCCCCTCTCCCAGCGGGAGAGGGGGGATGGGGCTCAAAAGTGCTGGAAGGCGTGCTGGCGGCTGAGGGGTTGTCCGTCACTCAACCACACCGTTCCCTGCGGATCCCAGCCGGTTACTTCCCCAATCCAGGTCGCCCCCGGCAACTGTTCCAGAAGGCGCTGGGCCAGCGCGGGCTCGGCGCTGAGCAACAGCTCAAAATCTTCCCCGCCGTAGAGCGCCCACTCCAGGGCTTGGCCCGGAAAAACATGTTGCAAAGCCGCCGAAATCGGGATCCGCTCCGCCTCGATCCGCGACTCCACCCCACTGGTCTGGCACACCTGCACCAGAGCATCTGCCAAGCCATCGCTGGTGTCCATGCCGGCCAGGCGCAAAGGATCCGGGATCCCTTCCAAAAGGGGTAATAGATCCAAGCGCGGGCGCGGATATTGGTGCGCCCTGATTAACTGCTCTCGCTCGGCTGCCGCGGCTGAGGATCCCTGTTCGGGATGGAGCAGCAGCTCCAGGCCGGCCCGCGCGTCGCCATGGGGCCCTGTTACGATCAGCCAATCGCCCGGCTGGGCCCGTTTGCGCTCAATAGCCCGCCCCGGCTGTACCGATCCCAGAGCCGTGATCGCCACAAACCGCTGCGGCGACCGACACAGATCCCCCCCTACCAATTCCGCTCCCCAAGGGGCACAACAGGCTTGCATCCCTCGATAGAGCTCCTCCACCCAAGCCACCGGCGTGGATCCCGGCAGGCCCAGGCCCACCAGCAAAGCCAGGGGACGGGATCCCATCGCCGCCAGATCCGAGAGATTGGCTGCCACCGCGCGCCAGCCCACTGCATGGGCCGGGGTGGTTAAGTCGCTAAAGTGAACCCCCTCCACCAAGACATCGGTGGTCACCACCAACTGCCCCTTGGGAGCGGCCAACACTGCCGCGTCATCCCCCACCACCTGGTCAGGGCAGTAGCGCTGTACGATCTGCAACAGCCCTGCCTCGCCAATTGCCGAGATCGGCAGGGGAGAAAGGTCGCCGCTGGGTTGGGGAGGACGACCCGGAGGATCGAAAAACAAAGGAGCCCTTTGCGGATACACAGCGGGGTAGCTTGCTAGCCTCGTACTAAGCGCTCCGCACCGCTGACGCGAGTAGTACGGGGCGGAAAAGCCCGTTCGCGTTAGCAGGACGTAGTCCTTGAGCGACTTGAGTCGCTCGCCAATGCCATAATTCTAAGCAAGCACCCACCCCGGTGAAAGACCCGGACAGTGCTGTCAGTCAACAAGTAAGCGGAACCTTGAGACTGGGTTCCAAGGAACCGTCTAGGGGCGTCTTGACAGCGCCTTTGCGAGTTTGTCTATGGGCTGCGTAAGAATCCCCCGACTGTAGTTGGGGGAATGTCAAGCAGCCGAAAAAGTCCGGAGCGACTCACAACCCTAAGATTCTTATCTGCCGGCGGTTGGTTGCAAGGAGCTGGTGACCGCTAGGCCCCTCAATCATCCAGAGATTGTACATTTTGCACAATTCGAGACAGCTCGTTTTTCTCATCCACATTGATGCGGGTTGGGGATCCACTGATAATCCGCTCGTAGCCACGGAAGGAATCGCGAATTTGAATGCCCGAATCGGAAATCAAATATTCGCGGATGCCTTTGTCGTGCCAGGATCCCCGCATTTTAAACACGTTGAGAGCCCGCGCCATCTCGCCCCGAATCTCCACATACTGCAACAGGATGATTGTGTCGGTGATGGTGGAGATGTGGGACTCAGTAATGGAATGGGATCCCATGAACTGGTCGGTGGTATTGGTGAAAAAGCCGGTGATCTCCTCCTGCTTGGCCAGGCCGGTTACCCCGATAACAAACTGCCGGAAAGCATTTTGGCTCACCCCCCGCGCCAGCGCCGACAGCGAGTCGATGGCCATGCGGGAGGGCTTGAAGGCCATCATCTCGGTTTTGATCTTCTGCAGGTGGTCTTCCAGGCCGGCGGACTCCGGGTAAGCGCAGATAATCTTGAGGAGGCCCTGCCGCTCGAACTCCTCTAGGTCAATACCCCAAGAAGAGGCATTGCGGGAAAGCTGTGCCCGCGACTCTTCGTAGGCAAAGAGGATGCAGCGCTCTCCGTCCAGGCAGCCCCGCTCCAGGAACTTGCTCACCAGCGAGGTTTTGCCCGTGCCGGTGGCGCCGGTGGCCAGGATAATTGAGTCTTTGAAGAAGCCGCCGCCGCACATTTCGTCCAGCTTCTCGATGCCGGAGGAGACGCGCACATTGGAGGAGCGCTGCGTCAGTTGCATGGCTCCCAGCGGGAAGATGTTGATCCCCTCGTTGGTGATGGTGAAGGGATATTCCCCCTTCATGTGGGTGGTGCCCCGCAGTTTCAGGATCTCAATGGTGCGCCGCCGCTTTTCCCCCTCCAGAATGTTGCGCAGAATCACCACGTTGTCGGAGACAAACTCCTCCACACCGTAGCGGGCAATGGGGCCGTACTCGTCGGTGCGCTCGGTGGTCATCACTGTGGTGACATTGGCCTGTTTGAGGCGGGCCGTCAGGCGGAACAGCTCCCGCCGCACCACGCCGGCAGGGTCGTATTGCTGAAAGATGGCCGTCACCGAGTCGATGGCAACCCGCTTGGCTTTGTATTTGCGGATGGCATATTGAATGCGCTCGATGAGGGCCGACAGGTCGAAGTTGCCGCTCACCTCGTATCCCTCTGGATCCGGGGAAGCATCCAGAATAAAGAGCTGGCCTTTGTCGATAAGGGCTTGAAGGTCCCAGCCGAAGCTGGAGGCGTTGCGGATGATGTCGGCAGGGGTTTCCTCAAAGGTGACGAAGATCCCCGGCTCTTGGTACTTGACGATGCCGTTGTAGAGAAACTGGAGGGCAAACAGCGTTTTGCCGGTGCCAGAGGTACCGCTGACCAGGGTGGTGCGCCCCAAGGGCAGCCCGCCGTGGCTAATGTCTTCGAAGCCCTCGATGCCCGTCTGTTTTTTCGGGATCCCCCGCAGCTCTGACCCGCCTAGGAAGGAGCTCGATGGGATCCCCTCCGCGGCGTTATCTTGCAGCTTTTCTGGCTCAGAAGGCCCCAATGGTTGGTTCATTCCCCTCTCTCTCCTAAAACCTGTCTTAAGCCTCTTCGTCCAATTCTTCGTAGAGCAAATCTAGGCCGATGAGCACTTTCTCGCGGTTGGACAGATCACCGATAATTTTCCGCACCGGTGGCGGCAGAATTTTGGCCAAGGTCGGTGTCGCCAAGATCTTATCTTCCTCCGCCAGTTGCGGATTTTTCAAGACGTCGATCACCTTCAGGCTGTACACGCCGCGGAACTCCTTTTCCAAGATGTCTTGCAAGGTGCTGAGGGCGCGCAGAGAATTGGGGGTATTGCCCGCCACATAGAGCTTGAGGACATAGGCTTTGCGAGTGGACATGTTAGGGATCCCTTGGGGCAGGTTTGGGAATGGAGCGACGGTACATTTCGCTCAGGTGGGCCATCACGTCGATGAGAGTGAGGCGGTAATCCAGCAGGATCTCTTCGCTGCGGCCCTCCAGTTTCAGTTGTTTGGCAAAATCCTCCATCAGGTTCATGTGCAGCTCCAACAGTTGGGCAGCGCCGATGTCGGCAAAAAAGGCAAGGGCCACCAGCTCGTCGATGCGGGCATTGACGGTCTCAGGGGACTGAAAATACTCCAGGACAATCGCCTGGTAAAGGTTGCGCAGCCGCCGCATGAGGGCCTGCTGCTCGTCGGGGGGCAGGTGGCGGTAAAACAGCTCCGGATCCCGATGGTAGTACACGCCGGCGTAGCCGAGGCGTTCCCGCAGCTTTTCCGCCAGCCGCCGCTGCTGCTGGTGCGTGTAGAGCAGGTAGGGCTGATCCTTGGGGTAAGGGTTTGCTGCAGGCAGGCTGCAGGTGGGAGCAATCTGGAGAAACAGGGCAATGGCTCGGTTGATCAGCAGCTCCAAGGGAGAGGGAGAAGCAGAAGGAGTGGCCTGGGATCCCTTTGGCGGCAACAGCTCTGACGGCGAGACGAGACGAACCAGGGTGGCGTTGTGGTAGAAAAACCGCTCCCGCTTGAGCAGAGCTCTTGCCCCTGGAGGAACAGGGGGGGAGGATGGTTCACCGGAGCGGCTGGCGCCGCCTTCCGGTTTGAGCTCTTCCGACACAATGGCCACCACTGTCGGCAGCAACAGTCCCTGTTTGCAAAGCTGACAGCCCAACGCCTCCAGCTTGTCCAGCCGCGTCGCGTCCACCAGCAGCACTAGGCAGTCTGGATGGTTTTCCTCCCCTTGCAGAGCCTCCAGAAAGGCTTCCGGCTCCTGGAAGACCTCAGCCACAAAGCGTTCTGGCGACAACAAAGCCTCTGCCGCCAGTGGCTCTCCAGCAGGCGGCTCCCAATCGAGCAAAAGGCTGATGTGCAGTGGGTGGGTGTCGGGCTTCAACAGGATATAAAACGATAAGAGCTAACTTCGATCTTAAATCTTCTTAAACCTGGCCGGAATCTGCCTTGGTCTCCAGAGAGACTCAAGGAGAACGGGCCATTGCCGCCTACACAGCGGGGCAGCTTGGTAGCCTTGCACGGCGGGGCGGAAAAGCTCGCAAGCAACTTGAGTTGCTCTCCCTTCGCGCCAGCGGGCCCGAGACCTTTGGTATAGTAGCCAGTAACGCTTGGCGTTCCCTGGTGGAAGACCCGACCAGGGCATAGTGTGGGGGCGTTGCTCAGCAAAGTAAGCAGAACCTCAGGGCTTTACCCTAGGGAACTGGGTAGGAGCGTCTTGACAGCGCCTTCACGAGTCCGCGTGTGGACTGCGTAACAATCCCCCGCCTTTGGTTGGGGAAGTGTCAATAGGGGTAGAAAGCCTCCGGGATCCCTATGGTGCCCCTGATCATCGATTGCGACCCCGGCCAAGACGACGCAGTGGCCCTGCTGCTGGCAATGGCGTCACCTGAGCTGCAAGTGCTGGGCATTACCACGGTGGCCGGCAATGTCTCTGTGGAAAAAACCAGCCGCAACGCCCGGCAGATCTGCGAGCTGGCCGGTCAGCCGCAGATGGGGGTCTATGCCGGCTGTCCCCGCCCGCTGTTGCGCCCGCTGCAGACCGCCGAAGAGGTGCATGGCAGAAGCGGGATCGACGGGGCCAACTTGCCGGAGCCGCAGATGCCGCTGGGATCCCTGCACGCCGTGCAGTACCTGATCGAGACCTTGATGGCGGCGCAGGAGCCGGTTACCCTAGCGCTGCTGGGCCCGATGACCAACTTGGCAGTGGCCCTGGTGCAGCAGCCCCGCATCGTGGAGCACATCCGACGTCTGGTGTTCATGGGGGGATCTGCCTTTGAGGGGAACACCACCCCTGCCGCCGAGTTCAACATCTTCACCGATCCCCACGCCGCCCAGATTGTGCTCAGCGCCGGGATCCCCGAGGTGGTGATGCTGGGCCTGAACGTTACCCAGCAAGTCCTCAGTACGCCGGAGCGGATCGAGCGGATCCGCGCCCTCGGCACGCGGGTGGGGCAGACAGTGGCCGACATGCTCGCTTTCTACGGCAAGTTCGACATCCGGCGCTACGGCCTGCCGGGGGGACCCCTGCACGATCCCTGTGTAGTCGCCTACCTGTTGCAGCCGCAGTTGTTCGAGCTGAAGCCCTGCTACGTGGAGGTGGAGACGGCTAGCCCCCTCAATCTGGGTCGGACAGTGGTGGATCGCTGGGGGCTGAGTGGCCGCCCCGCCAATGTGCAGGTAGCTTTTGGGGTGGATGCCGAGGGGTTTTACCGCCTGCTCACCGAGCGCTTAGGCCACTATCGATAGTCGAGGTCGTCGAAGGAGGTCGAGGTGAACCCTACCAGCCCAGTCCTAGTTCCCAAGCCAGCGTGGCTCAACCTGCCCACCGCCATCACCTTGCTGCGCCTTGGAGGGATCCCTTGGATTCTGCTGGGGCTGGGCCTGGGATCCCCGCTGGGGGAAGGACTGGCCCTCTGGGCGTTTTTGCTGGCGGCGGCAACGGATTGGCTGGACGGCCACTTGGCCCGCCGCTATGGGTTGGTGACCGATGTGGGCAAGGTTCTGGATCCCCTGGTGGACAAGCTGCTGGTGTTGGCCTCGCTGCTGGGCCTGCTGGAGCTGGGGCGGATCCCGGCCTGGGGAGTCTTTTTGCTGGTGGGGCGAGAGCTGGTCATTGCCGGTTGGCGGGCCAACCAAAGCCAGATCCGCGGCGCCAACCACTGGGGCAAAGCCAAGACGGTCGCCCAAATCCTGGCTATCGCTCTACTGATCTTGAACTGGCCTATCGGGATCCCCTGTTTTTGGGTGGCGGTGGCCCTCACTCTGATCTCGGGGTTGGCGTATTTGTACACCGACCATGCCGCGTCGGATGCCTCTGCCGGCTTTGCCAAGGAGAGAACCCCTGCCTGATCGCGGCAGCGGGACGGAGTCCTTGGATTGCGTCCCCGAGCAGCGTATCCTCGGCCTCGACCCGGGGTTGGGGACAGTGGGTTTTGGCTGCATCCTGGCAGGTGCCGGCGGACTTCGATCCCTGGACTACGGAGTCATCAGCACCCCTGGGGAGCAATCAATCCCGGAACGGCTGCAAACCCTCTACGAGGATCTCAAGGAGCTGCTGCGGCAGTTTCAGCCCCATCAGGTGGGGTTGGAAAAGCTCTTCTTCTACAAAATGGGCAACACCATCCCCATCGCCCAGGCGCGGGGGGTGATCCTACTCGTCCTAGCCCAGCATCATCTGGTGCCGGTGGAGTTCACCCCTGCCCAGGTGAAGCAAAGCCTGACGGGCTACGGACGCGCCGACAAACAGGCCGTGCAAGCCGCTGTGGCCCGCGAGCTCAATCTGCCCAGCCTGCCCCGCCCCGACGATGCTGCCGATGCCCTAGCTATTGCCATCACCCTTTGGCACCACCGCTTTGCTTAGGAATCGGTCGGTGTGGCTCCGTCGAGATCGCTAAACTAGACTCAGTAGCGCAAAAAGCAAAGCCTTATGCCTTCCTCTTCTGTGGACGTACGTGAGCTACCCCTGTTTCCCCTGCCAGAGGTGGTGTTGTTTCCGGGTCGCCCCCTGCCGCTGCACATTTTCGAGTACCGCTATCGCATGATGATCAACACCATCCTGGAGACGGATCGCCGTTTCGGGGTGCTGATGTTCGATCCCCAGACGGGATCCCCGGTGCGGGTGGGCTGTTGTGCCGAGGTGTTGCAGGTGCAGCGGTTGCCGGATGACCGCATGGACATTTTGACCTTGGGGCAGCAGCGCTTCCGGGTGTTGAACTACGTGCGGGAGAAACCCTTCCGGGTGGGGCTGGTGGAGTGGATCGAGGATGAGCCGACCACCGCGGATTTGCAGGGCTTGGTGCAGCAGGTTTCCACCCTACTTCAGGATGTGGTGCGCCTCTCTGGCAAGCTGATGGAGCGGGATACGGAGCTGCCGGAGCAACTGCCCACCACCCCGATAGAGTTGTCCTACTGGATTGCCAGCCACTTTCACGGGGCTCCCCGGGAGCAGCAAGCGCTGCTGGAAATGGTCAGCACCGAAAATCGCCTGCGGCGGGAAGCTGAGATCCTCGAGTCCACCCGCAAGCACTTGGCCGCCCGCACTGCCCTCAAGGATTTGTTCTCCGAAATCTCCTAAAATTTCTTGGGATCGCTTGAGCTGACTGCACCTGCACGGAAAGACCCAGGCCACGAGGGGGCTGTCAGCCCTCCAGCTCCTCGCGTTGCCACCCGTCTCAACAGCGGCTGCAAAAGCCGGCTGGGGTTTAGTTTTTGTCTAGGGATCCGATGTCCTACCCTCGCCGCTATCTGCGCTTTGCCTCCCGGGTTCTGGGCCGGGAAATGGAGATGCTCCACTTTGGGCATCACGGCTACCCGCTCATCTGCCTACCCACCAGCAATGGGCGTTTTTTCGACCTGGAAGATCGCGGCATTATCGCCAGCCTCGGCCATCACTTGGAACAGGGCTATTTGCAGGCCTTTTGCGTGGAAACCCTGGATTGGGAGACCTTGTTCAACCGCGAGCTGGACGTGCCCCAACGGCGGGATCGCTGGCTCTTGCTGGAGCGGCACTGGGTAGAAGAGCTGATCCCCTACGCCAAGGCCGCAGCACAAAATGACTTTCTGGTGGTGGCAGGCTTCTCTCTGGGGGCCACCCACGCCGTCAACCTCACCTGTCGGCACCCCGGCCTGGTGCGCCGCTGTCTGGCACTGGGGGGGCCTTACGATGTAGCGGCCCTCGGCCCTGTCACCGGCTGGGATCCCCAACCGGCGGAGCAGGAGCTGTACTTCATCAACCCCTTGGCCTACATGTCCAACATGAGCCGACAACTCTGGGAACAACTGGGCGGGCAAAATACCGAGCTAAAGCTGCTCACCGCCCACCGTGACCACTGCCTCAACGACAACCTGCGCCTGGCAGAAGTCCTCCGCCGCAACCACATCCCCCATCACCTGGAGGTGTGGGAGGGGGATCACGACTGGCCCACTTGGCAAGCGCAAATCCGCGCCTTCGCGTAGGATCCCGCCCAGAAGAGCTCGCCGAAAATCGCGAAGGCACCAACATTGCAGAAAATATAGTCATTGGTTCAAAGCAAAAGAGCCTTTTGATGATCGAGGACTACTGGGTTGGCAGCCTGCACTTTAGCGAGCCTTTTGGGGACGACACCCTGGCCCGCCTCAACGCTCTTCCGCCCGTTCAAGCTCGCAACGGCAAAACCTACAAGATCCAGGCCGAACATGTCACCATTCACGAGGTCAACCTCGACTACCGCACCAAGTATCGCCTCATCCTGGATCGCTTCAGCTACCTTTACCCGCAGGCTATCGGCCTGTTTATGGGCTTTGCTTTTCGGGGAGTGTACCTCATCAACAACCCCTTTAGCTTCTACTACTACCTGCGCAACAAGGATGCCGCCTATATGGTGGTCAAAGAGCTGGGGATCTCCATTCCAAAGACTTACATCCTACCTCCCAAAGAAGCTCCGGCTTTGAAAGCAGAAGACTTTAAGTATCACAAGTTTTTCGATTGGCAGGGGATGGCAGAAGATCTCGGCTGGCCAATTGTCATCAAACCAGCAGAAGGACGGGAGGCCATTGGGGTGGAAATTGCCTACAACATGGAGCAGCTCCTCTACTTTTACGACCGCTCCGGATCCCAGGTGATGATGATCCAGGAGAAGGTTAAAAGTCCTTACCCCTGGCAGATTCGCGCCCTCTGCATTGGCCGAAAGATTATCCCTATTAAATACATCTTTCGTAAGTTCGATGCCAGTGAGTACTTATTTGATCCAGAGTTTCTCACGCCAGAGATGGGCAAAAAAGTTATCGATACGTGCCGGATTATCAATCGGGCATTGGGCTATGAAATGAACTCGGTGGAGCTGTTCATTGACGAGCAGGGAGAGCTGCAAGCCATTGACTTTAACAATCCGGTGCCTGATGGCCGCCTCAAGGCTTTGGGGGAAATTTTTTATAACGATTACCAGCAGGCCCTTTGCGATCTGGTCGTAGATATTGTGCGGGAACAGCGTCCTTTCGACTTCTTGCCCCCAGATGTCAACCGCTTTGCCCAGATTGCCCGGCGGGCCGACCTCACCCGTGAGCAGAAGTTTCAGATGGCTCTGGAATTGGCCAACCACTACTACGAGCCCAGGGATCCCGAATAAAATAACTTAACAAAGGCACGGTCTAGCGCTGGGAAAGTTTTGAGCTGGGCAAAGAGCAGTTGTCTAGCTTTCGCCGATGTGGCCCTTGAGGTGCAGGGATTCCATCCTAGGTTGAACTTAGAGGAGGGATCCCCTCCCAGCCGAGGCAGGGCAAGTTGGTCTATCCGGACAGGCAAATGTCAACTGGTTTGAAATTGCGCTGGTGCCACGATATTCGCGGGATCCCAGCATCTGCCTGGCAAGCGCTGCAGACGGAGCGCACCTCTCCATTTTTGGAATACGAGTGGCTGCACAGCCTAGAAGCTTCCGGTTGCGCCAGCCGCAACACGGGGTGGCTGCCCTGTCACCTGCTGGTGGAGTCGGATGGGCAACTGATCGCCGCTGCCCCCTTGTATTTGAAAAGCCATAGCCAGGGCGAATTTGTCTTCGACCAAGAGTGGGCTGCGGTTGCCAGCCAACTGGGAGAACGCTACTACCCTAAGCTCATTGGCATGGCTCCTTTTACGCCGGCCACCGGCTATCGCATTCTTGTCCATCCAGACTACTCGGAAGCAGAGGTGTGGCCGTCGATGCTGGCTGCTATCGATCGCTTCTGCCAAGACAACGATATTTCGGTGTTCAGCCTGCTCTATGTGGACTTAGACTGGCGGGCCCAACTGGAGGCCGATGGATTGACTCCCCGAATTACCCACAACTACCAGTGGCACAATCCCGGCTATCGCTCTTACGAAGACTTTTTGAGCCAGTTCAACGCCAACCAGCGGCGCAACATCAAGCGAGAGCGGGCCGCCATGGAAAAAAGCGGCATAGAACTCAAGATCTACACCGGAGAGGAGATCACGCCGCGCCTGCTCTCTCTCATGTACGACTTTTACAGCAATACCTGCGCTCAATTCTGGAACTGGAGCAAATACCTTAACCGCCGCTTTTTTGAGGCTCTTTATCCCAACTACCGGCAGCGGCTGGTGCTGGTAGCCGGCGAGCGAGGTTCAGAAGTGGTGGGGATGTCTTTTTGTGTTCGCAAGGGGGATCGCCTCTTTGGGCGCTACTGGGGCTGCCGGGAGGAGGTGAAGTTTTTGCACTTTAACGTTTGCTATTACGAGCCGATTGCCCTGGCCATCCGCGAAGGGATCCGCAACTTTGATCCCGGGGCTGGGGGATCCCACAAGATTCGGCGGGGATTTCCAGCCACCCCCGTGTATAGCTACCACCGTTTCTACCGCCCCAGGCTAAAACAGGTTCTGATCCCCTATCTGAACCGCGTCAACCCTCTCATGTTGGCTGAGCTGGAGAGGGTGAATCAAAACGAGGTTCCCTTTCGAGAGGATGTTTTGCCCTCTTTGTCTGCCTTGACCCAGAGATAAGGGGCCCTTTTGGGAGGTGGGAAAGGGGCGTATCTGGCTCGAGACGACTACGGAAAAATACGCTTGAACCCTAGGCTCTCTGCTCCAGAAGCAGGGAAGCTGAGGGCAGGCACGCCAGTGTCTTAGAGCGCTTGGAAGTCCTCTAGGTTTACCACTGGATAAGCTTTTTCTGAACTGCTGCCATACACATGGCAACGCGAGCGTTGATCTCATCTTCAGAGCCAAAGATATCCAGCTTCTCTTTGAGCCTTTGAATACAGTTTTGTACGGTCTTTTTGCTCGTGTGGATGCGGTCGGCGATGGCCTGGTCGGTAAGAGCCTCTTTGCAGAGCAGGTTCAAGACCTCGATTTCCCGCTCCGTCAGCTTGGTCAAGCCGCGCAACTCACGGGGCATGCGCAGTTCTCCATTGAGGGCACTTTTGGCCCCCTCCAAAAACACAGTGCGCCGCTCCATTTTGTTGACTGCGGCAAATCCACCTTGGTGTTTGCTGATCAGGCCCACCAAAGGAGTCAGCAGCAGCGGCTCGCTGGAATAGGCCATTACATTCAAAGTAGGATAGTTCTCGAAAATGTGGCGCAAGAACTCTAGACCAGGTTCAGCAGACTGTTCGCCACTGGTTTGGCCGTAGAGCAAGTCGGCTACTACCAAGTCCGGCTGCTCCCGCTGCAGGCGCAGTATGGCGTCCATCGGATTGGAGACTGTGATGCATTGAGCATCTGCTGCAATCCGTTGCAGCCACTCGCAATTGTTTTGGGCGACCTCGGGATGATCCTCGACCACCAAAAACTTGAGCGGGGCAGTTCGGTTCTCGACCTCAAACATCGATCCACTCCTCCAAATCCATTGTCGGCTGTGGGGGGGACGGCTAAAACCCCTTTGCAGTTTAGGGATCCCACCGACAAGCTACCCTAGTGTAGCCTCAAGTTAGGCCTGAGAAGGCCTAGCAGGGTAGGCTAGAGGGTGATGTTAACCGGATCCCGACTGTGGTACCTCTGCAAGATCGCAACCCAACCACCCACCCTGCCTACGTTACTTATGCCCTGGTGCTTATCAACATCCTGGTTTTTGTGTATGAGCTTACCCTATCGCCGCGAGAACTGGTAGCTTTTTTCCGAGAGTGGGCGGTGGTGCCGGTGGAACTGACGGCCAGCTTTCAGGGGGAGGCCACCTCTTCGCTGCGCCCCGAGTGGGTAACGCTATTTACCTCGCAATTTTTGCATGGGGGCTTTCTCCATATTGGTGGGAACATGCTCTTTTTGTGGGTTTTCGGCAACAATGTTGAGGATCGCTTGGGGCATGTGCGCTACCTCATTTTTTACCTGACTTGTGGAGCTTTGGCCGCCCTAACCCAGTGGTTTTTCGATATGGAGTCCACCATTCCTTCGCTGGGGGCAAGTGGGGCCATTGCCGGGGTGTTGGGAGCCTATATCTTGCGTTTCCCGCAGGCGGAGATCCTAACTCTGGTACCCCTGGGCATTTTTACCACAACCGTCTACATTCCTGCCTGGGTATTCCTAGGTTTTTGGTTTGTGCAACAGGCGTTTTATGGTATTGCCAGCTTGCAGACTCCTATCAATATTGGCATGGAAGGCGGAGGCATTGCCTACTGGGCCCATGCGGGTGGCTTTGTGTTTGGAGCTATTTTGGGGCCGCTGATGGGTTTGTTTTCCGGCAAGAGCCCCTACGACTACCAAGCCACTCTGCGACAGCGCGACAGAGATCCGTTTTGATTTGTATTCAGAGGCCAGCTTGATAGGAGCAAATTATGGTCAGTCTGTCTGCCAAGCCCCTAACTCTGGAAGAGTTTCTGCGGCAGCCAGAAACTCAGCCCGCCAGCGAATTCATTGAGGGAGAGATTATCCAGAAGCCCGTGCCACAAGGAAAACATAGCCGCCTTCAATTGAAACTGGGCAGCTTTATTAATGAAATACTGGAGCCTTCTCAGCTAGGGATGGCTTTTCCAGAATTGCGCTCCACCTTTGCCGGCTATGCAATTGTGCCCGATATCTCTGTCATTGCCTGGGATCGGATCCCTGTGGATGAGGATGGCACCATTCAAAACCTCATACCCTTTTGCCCAGATTGGGTGATCGAGATTCTCTCTCCCGATCAAAATCAAACGAAGCTGCTCAAAAAAATCTTGATTGGCTTGGCCCACGGCTGCCAGATGGGGTGGATCGTAGCTCCCGAAGAAAGGGTCGTTTTCGCCTATCCTGCCGGACAGCAGCCAACAGTGCATGAGGATCCGCAAGAGGTTATCCCCGTTCCCGCTTTTGCCCAAACGATCCAACTGACGGTCGGAACGTTGTTTGGCTGGATGCGAGTTCAAGGCGGCGAAAGCCGCAAGCCCATTGGAGAAAAAAGCCAAGGCTAGCTACACCGGCTTCCCTCTCCTCAATTTGGCTCAGTGTTGTAAAGGGCAGGGGCTTGGGCAACCGTCGCTCCGAGGGAGGAGAGTTCCTGGCGCAGCAAGGCCACCAGGGCATTGGTGGACTGGTCGTAGAGGCTAGTGACCAGCTTGGGATAAAACCCGATGCCGATGATGGGGATGAGCAAACAGGCAATGATGAACACCTCCCGCGGCTCGGCATCCACCAGTTCCTCGTGTTCGGTCAGCTCTTTGTTTTCCGGGCCAAAGAAGATCTGCCGCAACATCGACAGCAGGTAGATAGGAGTCAGGATCACGCCAACTGCTGCCAGGAACACCACCACCAGCCGGAAGGGGAGAGAGTAGGCATCGCTGGTGGCCATGCCGATAAACACCATCAGCTCAGCCACAAAGCCGCTCATGCCAGGCAGGGCCAGAGAGGCCAGCGAGCAAGCGGTAAACATCGAGAAAATCTTGGGCATCTTCAGGCCAACGCCGCCCATTTCCTCCAGCTCCAACGTATGGGTGCGGTCGTAGGTGGCCCCCACCAAGAAGAACAGGCTGGCCCCGATCAGCCCGTGGGAGATCATCTGCAGCATGGCGCCGCTCATGCCGATTTCGGTCAGGGATCCGATACCGATGAGGACAAAGCCCATGTGGCTGATGGAGGAGTAGGCAATCTTGCGCTTGAGGTTGCGCTGGGCAAAGGAGGTGAGGGCGGCAAAGATGATGTTCACCACCCCCAGCACGATTAAGACCGGCGCAAAGTAGAGATGGGCATCCGGCAGCATGCCCGCGTTCATGCGCATTAGGGCATAGCCCCCCATCTTGAGCAGGATCCCGGCCAGCAACATGTGAACCGGCGCTGTGGCCTCGCCGTGGGCATCGGGCAGCCAGGTGTGCAGGGGGAAAATGGGCAGCTTCACCCCATAAGCAATCAGGAAAGCCCCATACATCAGCAACTGGAAGCTCAGCGGATAGGCCTTGTGGGCCAGATCCGTCATGTCAAAGCTGATGGGATCCCCGTAGAAGGCCATGGCCAAGCCCGCCACCAGGATAAACAGCGAGCTGAGGGCGGTGTAGAGGATGAACTTGGTGGCCGCATAGAGGCGGTTGTATCCCCCCCAGATGGAGAGGAGCAAATACACCGGGATCAGCTCCAGCTCCCACATCAGGAAGAAGAGCAACATGTCCTGCACGGCGAACACCCCAATCTGCCCGCCGTACATGGCCAACATCAGAAAATAAAACAAGCGCGGCTTGAGGGTGACCGGCCAAGCGGCCAAGATGGCAAGCGTGGTAATAAAAGCCGTGAGCAAAATGAGCGGCATGGAAAGGCCATCTGCCCCCACCGACCAGCTCAGCCCCACCTGCGGCACCCAGGTGTAGCGCTCCAGCAGTTGCAAGCCCGTTTGACTAGGGTCGTAGCCGACATAAAAGCCGGCCAGCAAAATGACCAGGTCGGTGACTGCGATGAACAGGGCAAACCAGCGGATCCGCTCCGCCAACTTCTGCGCGTAAGCGCGGGTGGTAGGATCCCCAGCCGGCGCCGGGATCAACGGAATAAAGAGGGCGGCCACCACCGGATAGACGATGACCGTGGTCAGCCAGGGAAATTCGTGCAAGCTGGGCAGCGCCATGAAGATAACCTCGTTACGCTAAGTTCATGCCACACCCTTCCAGGGGGATTGCCGTCGGCTACAGCCAACAGCCCTTTACTAGAATCGCTCCTGAGTATCTTTGCTCAGCAAACCTTCAAAACTATCTCTATCTTAAGGCTCTTTATCTAGTTTGCCGGGATCCCTGGCCGGGCCCGACCAGGATTCAAGCATTGACCTGGTCCTCAAACCTGGCTATTGGAAACCTCATCACCTGGTTCCCGGCTAGCTGACCCTGCGCAATCGCGCCTGGACAAGACCGCTGCTGTTGGATAACAGTAGAAATAGTACTTAACAACCAAGCCAAGTCCGCCTCTGGCGGACGGTGAGGGGGGGCTCTGGGGGAAGCTTTGAAGTATGGCACTGCATGCGGAGTTACACCGCCACCTAGGCGGTTCAGTCGTTCCTAGGATTTTGTGGCGCTACCTACATCGCCAGGGATCCCCTCTGGCAGAACGCTTTCCCGACTACGCCGAGTTTGAGGAGTTCTACACCCGCCCGCGCAACACCCTTGAAGATTACTTGGAGCTGCACACGCTGGTGGAACAGGTGCAAACCCTGGAAAGCCTACCCTATTTCATCTACCGTCTGCTACGGGGGGCCTATGTTTTTGAGGATCTGGCCTATCTAGAAATTCGCTACACCCCCTATCTGCGCACAGATCCCAGCTTGGACGAGGCGGATCGCCTCAAGCAGATGCGCCAAGTTATCGAAACGGTAGGGCAGGCCAGCCAGCAGCGGGAATATCCCATCGTCACCACCCAGATTGTGTGTTTGCACTCCCGCCTGCCCAGCCACATCAACCGCGCCATGGTGGAGGCCGCCGCCGAGTCGGAATACGTGTCTGCCATCGACCTGGCGGGGGGAGACAAGGCCTACGGCGAACGCATGGACGAGTGGATTGAGCTGTTCAAATATGCCCTGGCCCGTGGCCTCAAAACCACTGCCCATCTCTATGAGACTTTGGATGGCTGTTACCCAGAGCTGCTGCCCTACGTCTCGCGGATTGGCCACGGGATCCAGATCCCTCTCCACTACCCAGAGCTGCTGCCAGAGCTGGCGCGGCGCGGCCAATGTCTGGAGGTCTGTCCCACCACTTACCTGAAGACGGGGACACTACCCAGCTTGGAGCCCCTCAAAATCGTCTTCGACCGCTGCTTCGACGCGGGGGTAGATATCGCCATCTGCACCGACAACGCTGGCCTACACAACGTGCGCCTGCCGTTTGAGTACGAGAACCTGCTCACCCACGACATTATTGATTTCGAGCAGCTCAAGCACTGTCAGAAGGCGGCTTTTCGTCACGCTTTTGCCTGGCCCTACAAAGAGCACCCGGCCTCGCTGCTGTCGGAGCTGCAGCAGTCAGCCTCGAAGTCCCTAGTTTCCCTCTGAGAGGGGCAGACAGGACTTTGCTTGACATTTCCACCGGCAGACTTGGTCGCGCTTGCCCGGCGAGGGCTGGCGCAGCTCAAAACGACATCCCCCCTGAGTCGGGCAGCGGCCTCCTGTAGGCTGGTCTCAGAAAGGTCAGGCAGCTCAAGGCGAGCGCGGATGCGGTTAAAGTGTTGCTGCAGGCCGTGGCGATAGGTGGGATCGTAGTGCTGCTCCAGCAACTCCTGCACAAACTGCGGCCAGTCTTGGGCGTCGATGAGCTCAAACCAGCGCTGCAGGCGCGCTTGGCTATGGCGGGCTTTTAGGGATAACAGTTTCTCCTTGAGTGCCTGGGGATGGGCTATCCAGTGGGGATAATGGGCAATTATCCCCTTCAC
>NZ_JANSIY010000012.1:26639-33864 GCF_047462295.1 Synechococcus sp. H60.3
GGATAATGGGCAATTATCCCCTTCACCCGCTCTTCCAAAGGCAATCGCACTTCCACGCAATCGGCTTGGGTGAGGGCCTGCCAAAGGGCAGGGGGCAGGTGGAGCTGGCCCACCTTGGCACTCTCAGCTTCCACCCAGACCGGCTTGGCGGGATCCCACTGGAGAAAAACCTGCACCAGTTGACTTTCAAAGCTCTTCTGGGTGGGCTGCGGCATCCCCCACTCCGCTCCCAGCACGGAGCCGCGGTGGTGGGCCAGCTTTTCCAGATCGAGGACTTGGGATCCCTGGCGCTGCAGGTGGTGGAGCAACTGGGTTTTGCCGCTTCCCGTCGGCCCGCAGAGGACGCGGTAGGTGAACTCCTGGGGCAAGCTCTGCAGTTGTCGGCGTACCCACGCGCGGTAGGTTTTGTAGCCACCTTGCAAAACTGTAACCTGCCAGCCCACCTGGGACAATACCAGCGCCAAGCTGGCCGAGCGCTGCCCTCCCCGCCAGCAGTAGATGAGGGGGTGGTAGTCCCGGCTCTTGTCGGCAAAGTGGGTCTGCAGATGGCGGGCGATGTTCTGGGCCACCAGGCTGGCTCCCCGCTTGCGGGCCGTAAAGGGATCCACCTGCTTGTAGAGGGTGCCCACCTCTGCCCGTTCTGCATCGTCAAGCACAGGCAAGTTGATGGCCCCCGGCCAATGGTCTTCAGCAAACTCTGCCGGCGAGCGCACGTCAATGATTTCGCTGTAGGTGTGCAGCCAAGGTTCGGCAGTGACGTGAATGGGGGCAGCCACAGACGCAGGGAGGAGGGAGTGGACTGAGTTCTCTCTTGCTCGATCCTGGCAGATTTCTAGGGTTGTTGCTTAAGGGGATCCCTGGGCCTGACAAGAGTTGCACCGCTCGGCTCCTCCTCCAGGCTAACCTCAGAGGGAGAGATAGGATCGCACTTTTTCCTCGTCCATTTGGTCAGTCGGCCCTTCCATAACGAGGGATCCATTTTCCATGAGGTAAAAGTAATCGGCCAAGCTTTGAGCAAACTCAAAGTACTGTTCTACCAGCAACACCGCAACGCCCCGCTCTTTTTGGATGCGGGCAATGGCTTCTTCGATCTCAATGATGATAGAGGGTTGGATCCCTTCTGTGGGTTCATCCAGGAGTAAAAGTTTAGGCTCTGCCACCAAAGCTCTGGCAATGGCCAATTGCTGCTGCTGACCACCGCTCAAATCTCCACCGGGACGCTTTAGAAAAGAACGCAAAATCGGGAATAAGTCATAAATAAACTCAGGTATAGCCCGTTCTTTGTCCGGTGCTGCCTCTAACCCCACCAGCAGATTTTCCTCAACCGTTAGGCGAGGAAAGATCTCTCGGCCTTGGGGCACATAGCCAATGCCAGCGCGAGCCCGCCAGTTGGGTGGGTAATGATTGATGGGTCGGCCCTCAAAGAGAACTTTGCCTGTACAGTCTTTGAGAAGCCCCATTAGGGCTTTAAGCGTGGTAGTTTTGCCCATGCCGTTGCGACCCAGAAGGCAAACTGCTTGGCCGGGAAGGATCTTGAAAGAAAGATCTCTCACAATTAAACTTTGCCCATAATAAGCTCTCAGGTTACAGACTTCCAGCAAAGGCTGAGATCCACTTTGAGATAGATTTTGCGCTTTGGTGGCGTTTTCCGTATTCATAGGCTTGGATATAGAGTTGGTTAATTGGACGGTCAACACAGATCTCCCCTTCTCCCCTGTTTTCGTTTAGCCTCTGGCTTTGTGGGATCCAAGATAGACCTCGATAACTCGCGGGTCGTTCTTCACTTCCTCAAAGCTACCCTCGCACAACACCGCTCCTTGGTGTAAAACAGTAACCTTGCGAGCAATTTGCCGGACAAATACCATGTCATGCTCAATCACCAAAATGGTGTGATTTCGAGCTAAGGATTGAATTAACTCTCCCGTAGCCTCTGTTTCTTTATCCGTCATCCCGGCCACGCATTCATCAAGCAGCAGCAGATCCGGATCCTGGGCAATCACCATGCCAATCTCCAACCATTGCTTTTCTCCATGGGAGAGCAGCCCTGCCGGGATCCGATCCTTACGGCTCAGGCCGATGGTTTCCAGGAGAGCATCAGTCTTTTCTCGCAAGCGCTTTTTGCCAAATAAGGTGGAGAAAACACCCTTGTGAGGGTTGAGAGAGAGCTCCAAATTTTCTCGCACGCTCAGGTTTTGGTAGACCCGCGGCGTTTGGAACTTGCGACCAATACCCAAGGCAGCGATTTCGTGCTCCTTGAGCTTAGCCAGATCTTTTCCTTTAAACAGCACTCGCCCTCGAGTAGGCTTGACCTTGCCTGTCAACACATCGAGGAAGGTAGTTTTGCCCGCTCCATTGGGGCCGATCACCACCCTTAACTCCCCTTCTTCCAAAGAGAAGTTCAGCCCGTCCAAAGCCTTAAAGCCATCAAAGCTGACGGTGAGATCCTGAGTTTGTAAAATTTGCCGGGTAGTGGTGGGAGCTGCTGTAAGCATAGGGATCACGTCCAAGAACGGAAAGGCCAGAGGACGAGTAGGATTCTCAGCCCATCGAACAAGAGAGGACACTTGGCATCGTTACCTCACCCATTGGGATCCTCTTACTCTGAAGTTGCACCTTGCATAGGGGGATACTGGCACGGATTTAGGCTGGAGAAATATTGGCCAAACGCCGGCGCCAAAGCTGGAAGGTAACCCAAAGCTGCCTGCCCCGGGTGCGCACCCAGCCCACCAAACCATCCGGCAACACCAGCACCACCAGCAGGAACAATCCCCCCTGGAAAAACAGCCAAATTTCTGGGAAATTTTCACTCAGCAAACTCTTGGCAAAGTTTACCAACAAAGCCCCGACCACTGCCCCCACTAAACTGGCCCGACCACCCACCGCTACCCAGATCACCATTTCAATGGAGAAGGGAACGGCCATGGCATTGGGAGAAATGATGCCAGTTTGTAAGGTAAACAAAGCCCCGGCGATCCCTGCCAGCGCAGCCGAGATGGCAAATACCAGCACCTTAAATCCGGTGGGATCGTAGCCAGAGAAACGAACCCGCGGCTCATCGTCTCGAATGGCTACCAGGATTCGACCAAACAAGCCACTGGTAAGCCAACGACAGAGAAGGTAAGCCAAAACAACGGTTAAAACCGTGGCCACATAGACAGCAAAGCGCATCTGGGAAGAGTTGACATCCAGGCCAAATAACGTCTGGAAATTGGTCAGGCCGTTGGTGCCGTTGATTAAGCGCTGTTGCCCGTTGAAGAAGTTGAAGAAAATGATTGTGGTGGCCTGAGTCAGAATAGAAAAATAAACTCCTCGGATGCGATTTCTCACCACCAAGTACCCCAGAGCTGCTGCCACCACAGCCGGGATCAAGACAATAGCAATAGCCGTAAACGGAAACGAATAAAAAGGGTACCAAAACCAGGGCAATTCCGTTACCCCATAGAGGCTGAAAAACTCCGGTATCTGTCCCTCTGGCAGTTGCAACTTGAGGTGCATCCCCAAAGCATAGCCCCCCAAGGCAAAGAACACCCCATGCCCCAGACTCAGCATGCCGGTATAGCCCCAGATAAGGTCGATCCCCAGGGCAACAATGCTCAATGCCAGAAATCGCCCCAACAAGTTCAGCCGAAAACCCGACAACACAGTTGGGGCCACCAAGATCAAAGCCAGCGCCAGGCCAATGAGGATCCCAACTTCCCACAGGAGCTTGCGGGCAGGACTGGGATCCCGACCGGTGGCAAGAATGGCCTCTTCACGATCAGCGGGGGGGAGATGAGCCAGTTTCATGGGCGGTGTGGGGGGATGGGGGATACGGCTAGAAAGATTCGCTCAAGAGGGCTGTCCTAGGCATCCACCATGCGACCTTTTTCGGGGAAAAGGCCGCGGGGGCGCACCTGCAAAAAGGCCACAATTAAGGCAAAGACCATCACCTTAGCCATGCTGGTGGTGGCAAAAAAGTTGAGGGTATCGGTCAGGATCGGCACGTTGGGAAAGATCAAAGCCAGCGTCCCGGAACCGATGACAAAGTTGGCAATTCCGATCCCCAGTGCCGCCACAATGCTGCCCAGGAGCTTGCCCACACCCCCCACGACAACCACCATGAAGGTATCCACGATGTAGTTCTGGCCGGTATTGGGCCCCACGGATCCCAGCAGGCTGACGGCCACGCCGGCTACTCCTGCCAGACCCGAACCCATGGCAAAGGTGAGAGCATCCACCGTTTGCGTAGGGATCCCGACACAAGCGCTCATGGCCCGATTTTGGGTGACGGCGCGGATGCGCAACCCCCAGCGGGTGCGTTGCAAGAAAAAGTACAGCCCCAGGATACAGACAACGGTGAGGGCGATGATGAACAGGCGAGTATTGGGCAAAAACAGGTTGCCCACCGGGATCCCACCCCGCAGCCAGCGAGGAGCGGTCACGTCTCTATTTTGGGCCCCAAACCAGGGCTGGGTGACGGCCAGGGCATAGGTTTGGGCCAGAACCCGCCCGCCTACTGCCACAATGGCCGTAGAAAGCACCAACAACAACGTCAGCACCCAGCCTTTGAGGCGCGGCCAATCGGCCCGTTTTGCCAAGAGCCACCAGCCGCCAAAAAAGAGCACCGCAAAGGCCCCCAAGCGGAAAGCCAACACCCAATTGACGCTGCGCACGAACTGCTGCAGGATCAGGCTCACGCCCCAGGTGGCCAAAAGGGTTTCCAGCGGCCGCCCATACAAAAAGCGAATCACCCCCCGCTCCAGAGCCAGACCCGCCAGGGCCGTGACGACAAAAGCGGCAACCAAGGCTGGAAAGATATACAGATCCCGCCAGGGATCCCCCAATTGTCGGAAGGCATTTTGCACCACAAAGGTGGTGTAGGCCCCCAACATCATCAGCTCCCCATGGGCCATATTGATCACCCCCATGAGGCCGAAGACAATCGCCAGGCCCAGAGCGGCTATCAGCAAAACGGTGCCAATACTGATGCCGTTAAACAAGCTATCCAAAAGCAAGGTCATCGGCAGGGGATCCTCCTTCTTTACCCGTTGACGGGGGACGCGCTTCCAACTCCAGGACGGGATCCCCAACTCACCCGCAAGGGATCCCGCACCCAGCGCTCAACAGGGCTAGCTGACTTTGAAGCGACCGCCTTTGGCCGGATCCGACCAGTCGCAGGCAAAGCCCTTGGTTTCCGCCACAAACTGGTTCCAGGGCTGTGGCTCCACAGCGTCTGTAGAAAAGATGACATCAAACAGCCCATCAGAGCGCACCTGGCCGATCCGCACGTACTTGGTCAGGTGGTGGTTGGTGTTCATCGTCACCAGACCCTCTGGGGCATCAAAGGTTTGGCCGTAGGCTGCTTGGCGCACCGCGTCGATCTCCACGGTTCCCGCTTTTTCCACCGCCTGCTTCCAGATGTAAACCATGATATAGGCCGCTTCCATCGGGTCGTTGGTGACGCGGTTTTGGCCGTATTCTGCCTTGAAGGCTTCCACAAACTTCTTGTTGGCAGGCGTATCCACCGTCATGAAGTAGTTCCAGGCAGCGTAGTGGCCTTCTAGGAACTCGGAGCCAATCGCCTGCACCTCTTCTTCGGCAATGCTGACGGACATAGAGGGATAGCGATCCGGCTCCAGACCGGCTGCTTTCAGTTGCTTAAAGAAGGCCACATTGCTGTCGCCATTCAGGCTGTTGTAGATCACGCCGCCGTTGGGAAGAGCGGCACGGATTTTGCTGATAATGGGAGTCACTTCGGTGTTGCCCAGAGGCAGGTAATCTTCTCCCACAACCTTGCCGCCCAGGGCCTCTAACTGGGCCTTGATGATGGTGTTGGCCGTGCGGGGGAAGACATAGTCGGATCCCACCAGGAAAAACTCTTTGCCCTTGTTCTTGAGCAGCCATTCCACAGAAGGCTCGATCTGCTGGTTGGGGGCAGCGCCGGTGTAGAAGATGTTTTTGGAGCACTCTTGTCCTTCGTACTGTACGGGATACCAGAGCAGGTGTTGCTTGGATTCAAATACCGGCAAAACTGCCTTGCGGCTGGCCGAGGTCCAACAGCCGAATACTGTTGCCACCTTGTCCACATCGATCAATTTGGTGGCTTTCTCGGCAAAGGTTGGCCAATCGGAGGCGCCATCCTCGATGATGGGCTCGATCTGCTTGCCCAAAACCCCACCGGCGGCATTGATCTCTTTAATGGCTAGCTTTTCCGCATCCACCACACTGGTTTCCGAAATGGCCATCGTGCCGCTGAGGGAGTGCAAAATGCCAACGCGAATAGTCTCTCCCTGAGCATAGGCAGGCACAGACCGCTTCACCCAGATCTGCGGCCCTAAGGCAGCCCCGGCTCCGGCCAGCGCGCCCATTTTCAGCACTTGACGACGATTAAAAGATTGAGCCATCGGTAAACTCCGAAACGAGGTGAGTGCAAAGGATGTAGCGAAGTGTGGTTACAGCAGCCTGGCTAACGGGGGGAAGCACTCAGCTCATCACCTTGCCCATGGATCAGCTTGCCCAACTGCGCTCGGCTGAGGTTTTCACCAATGCCTTCCCAATATCAACAGGGGGAAAAGCCAGTTCTGCAGTCGAGAGAGCGTCGTGCGCCCCTGTTGCCTCGACGTGTTTTATCAAACCCATTCAGCCAGGAAGAAATTGTGTTGTGAGATACTTTTTTCCAGAATCTGAGCCTGTTCTCGCCAAGCTCCCAGGGATCCCTTGCTCTCGGCATAATGGAGATTTCGAGGTTGAAAATTGATGGCTTATGGTGCAACAGGCTGGCTATGGATCTTGGCGATCCCCAATTACCGCTGACCTGGTGGTGGCCGGATCCCTACGCCTAGGGCAACCGGCTTGGGACAAGGGGGATCTCTACTGGACGGAGGGCCGCCCGCAGGAGAAGGGGCGAAATGTACTGATGCGGCGAGCTGCCGACGGGACGGTGCAGGAACTGACGCCAGCACCCTTCAACGTGCGCACGCGGGTGCATGAGTACGGCGGCGGCGCCTACTGGGTCTCCGAGGGGGTGGTGTACTTTTGCAACTTTGCCGATCAACGGCTCTACCGCCTGCTGCCGGCTTCGGATCCCCAGCCCCTCACCGAAGCTGGCCCCTACCGCTATGCCGACGGGGTGGTGGACAGGAGGCGCCGGCGCATCCTCTGCGTGCGCGAGGATCACAGCCAGCAGGGAGAGCCAGAAAATACGCTGGTGGCCATCGATCTAGAAAGCGGATCCCCGCAGGTTTTG
>NZ_JANSIY010000013.1:0-32792 GCF_047462295.1 Synechococcus sp. H60.3
CAGCACATCCGATCCCGTCCCCAAACTTGGCTCACCACGGCAGATGGTCTCTACGAATGGTATGCCCAAGCCTGCCCTGCCCCCGAGATGACCTGACCCCCCTCCGACTCCCCCTGTAGTTGCCACCGCACGCCCGTGGGGGGAGGCCATAACCCCAGCCCCTGGGCCTAAGCCCAGATACTTGCACTGGATGTTGATGTCGGCTCATAACACAGCAGAGTAGCTTGGTAGCCCTCCGTCCCGCTAGCGCGATTAGTGCGGGGCGGAAAAGCCTTAGAGCGGCTTTAGCTGCTGTTCAATGCCATAACTGCTGCTAAGCAAGCACCTACCCCGGTGAAAGGCCCGGACAGTGCTGTAAGTCAACAAGTCAGCGGAACCTTGAGACTGGGTTCCAGGGAGCCGTCTAGGAGCGTCTTGACAGCGCCTTTGCGAGTCCGTCTGTGGACTGCGTAAGAATCCCCCGACTTTAGTCGGTGGGAGTGTCGATGTTGCTGTTGCACTACTCCAGGCTATGCAGCGCCAGGATTAGGCGACTTATCCCCAGGACTAAAGACCGGGGCCTGCACCGCCTGACCCGCTGGTCAAGACCGGCTGGTGGGGGGCCGAGGCTTTTGTTATCCTGTCGCTTAAGTTCTCCCCTCGGCAGGGGAAAAGCGGCAAGCTAAGTCTGATCCCGGATGCAAGCGCGAGTCCGTAGATTTGCTGGGTCAGAGGGATTTGGCTCCATTGGCAGGCTCGAAGAGAGGATGGGACCTGATGTTTACTTGGCTCTGGACGAAACACTTTTCTCGCCTAAACCAGAGGCTGCAAAACTTGGAGGTGGCCCGCGAGGAAAACCTTCTGTCTCCTGATCTGAGCGCCCAAACTCTGCAGGTGGCCCCTGACTTTTGGGAGCGGCAGCACCAAGCTTTCGTCTACGTGGATAAGCAGATGCGAAAGCTCAGCCGTCGCAGCAAGATTTGGGGCGGGATGGCGCTGCTGGCTGTTTTGGCCGATGCTGCTTTGGTGGTTGCCGGCCTGGCGATGCTCCAGTCTTGGCAACAGATGCAGGCCGACCAAAACCTCACTCGCATTGTCCAACAGGCTGCGGCTGCTGACCCTGTGCAGCAAGCCTTTGACGACCTGGTGGCCCAATTGCCGCATATGAATGAGGCAGAGCGGTATCATGCCCTAGAGGCGTTGCAGGCCCTTTCGGCCATCGCCATGGCAAGCCGAGGCTACTACGGCTACTCTCCTGGCATCTCTGTGTACAGCTCTGTTCCTACAACTGCGACAACCCCTCTTGAGGCCCAACTGCAAACCATCTATCAGTTGGGTCAAATGCGTGCAGTTGAGGCGGTGCCGGCTTTGCTGACCAAGCTTTCTGACGGCGAACCGGCGGTGCGGGAGGCGGCAGCCCGCGCCCTCGGCCAAATCGGGGATCCGCGCGCCCTGGATCCCTTGCACGATCTCCTGGCTCACGAGACCAATGAGTTGGTTCAGGACGCAGCCATTGCTGCGATTGCGCAAATGCTGCGCTGAAGAGCAGGTCAAGTGCGCGCCGATTCGCTAAAAGTTCGTAGTGGGTGTTGAGGCCAGGGGATGAGAAGCGACAAGTTCGGCAGATGGGCCAAGCTCGTGGGGATCCTGTGCTGGGTATGGGGATCCGCCTTGCCGGTTTGGGCGCAGGATCCGTTTCGCAGCGGGGCCAATGCCCGCCCCATCAGCCCTGAGGTGGCCGCGGCATTTGAGGAGTTTTTCTGCGCAGGTCGCTACACCCAGAGCCGAGAGAAGCTGGAAATAGCCAAGAAAGCTTCCCCCGACGAGCCAATGGTCTATGCCTTGCTGGCGGCGCTGGCCTACCAAGAGGGGGATCTGGATGCTTTTGCCCAGTTGGCCACCCAAACCCGCCAGGTGGCTGCCGAGCTGAAAAAGACGGATCCTCTGCGCGGCAACCTGTATGAGGGCGTGGGCTATGGGCTGGAGGCGGCCAACATCGTGGTGCGGGAGGGGGTGGTGATCGGGCTGCCCAAGGCATTGCCCACCCTCAACCAATTGTTTGTTTCCATCCGGGCTGCCCAGGCCGTGGACAGCAGCGACCCTGAGTTGAATCTTCTCAACGGCTATATGGATTTGCTGCTGACCTACCGGGAGAAGGCTTTGAATCAGTTTCGCCTGGCAGCGCCTGAGTATTTGTCCTACCGCGGCCAAGCCCTGGCCTATCGGGATATGCAACGCTTTGACGAGGCGCTGGAGGCGGTGGATCGGGCTATTGCTGCTTCCTGTAACAACCCTGAGCTTTACTACCTCAAGGCGCAAATTTTGGTTGCCAAGGGTCAAGACCGGGAGGCTGTCCCCCTTTTCGATCAAGCTCTGCAGGCTTCTGCCCAGTTGCCTGAAGCTTTGGTGTCGCAAATCCAGATGGAACGGGATCGCGCCGCCCAGCGCAGCGGGTTGACCGGCCAGTTGCCTGCCACACCTACCCCTTGATAGATGCCTATGGGCTTGCGCATCAGCGGCAAACGAGCGCTGCAGACCCCTGCCGGCCTGGGTACTCGACCCACCCCTGGCCGGGTGAGGCAAGCCTTGTTCAACATCTTGCGAGGGCAGGTGGAGGGCTGTCGCTGGCTGGATCTCTGCTGTGGGGCTGGCACGGTAGGGGCGGAAGCCCTGTGCCAGGGAGCAGCCTTCGTGGCTGGCATCGAGATTGCCGCGCCGGCCTGTCGCATCATCCAGGCCAACTGGGCCAAGGTGGCCAAGCCTGGACAATCTTTCCAGGTGATTCAGGGAGATGCCCGCAAGCTGCTCAGCCGAGGACTGGGTTTGGATCCCTTTGATTACGTCTACTTTGCTCCCCCCTACGCGGCGGGTCTGTATGCCCCCCTACTGCCGCTGATCCCGCCCCTCCTCAAGCCAGGCGGAACTTTGATCGTCGAGCATCGCAGCGGCCAGAAGCTACCCGACCAGGTGGGATCCCTGCTGCGCTTCGACCAGCGGGCCTATGGGCAAACGGCGCTGGCTTTCTATCGCAAGCTGGAAGAGCAGCGCTAGGGGAAGGGAGTGCTGACAAAGCCAATCTCCAGAAGCTGCTGGTAGGCCTGGGTGCCCAGCTCCCGGGTTGGAGTCTGGCTCTTGATGACCTGGATCAACCAGCCCACGGCCTCCTCAGGACGTCCGGCAGCCCGATAGACCACGGCCAAATCGTAGGCAGCCTGATCCCGAGCTTGGGCAGCAACGCGGGCCAGCTCCCGCTGCTCTTCGGAGATGCGGTTTTGGATCCCGGCAAAAGCGCGGGAGAGATCCTGGTGGTAGTTGGAGCGCTGGTTGTAGGCGTCGAACACCTGTTGCAGAAGCTGGATAGCCTGGTCGTAGTTTTGCGCCTGGATGGCAGCATCGGCCTCGGCGGCCAGTTGTTCAGCTCGCAACACACTAAGGGCGTTGCTGGGTTGTTCGAGAGCGCGAAACTGCTGCGGGTTGGGAATGAGCTGCTGTCCGGCGGGCAGTTCTTGAGCCGTGGCCCAGAGAGTCGAGCCGACGCCCAGGACAAGGCCAAGCAACACCGCCACAACCAGCCGCGCCCAAGAACGGCGTAGAAAGTTGAGCCCTTGGACAGTGGCGTCTTGGCGCCGACCTTGGCCAACAACAGCAGGACGTCGTCCGAACATTGGCAGGCAATCCTCAAAACCTCGTTAACCCGTTCTACTTTATCTCACTCCGGGTACCTCCGCCGCAGCTCAGGGATCCCCTCAGCCAGGGGTTACCGAGGAGGTGGCTGCGCAGCCTTGGCGGGAGTGGAACTAACTGGGCAGGGATGGGGCGGGTTGAGCCTGAGAGGAGGTCTTTTCCGGCAACAGCGGCAAGTTCATAATCAGCTCGTACATGTGCAGGTATTCCAGCGCCGAGCGATGCCAACTGAAATCGGTGGCCATGCCCCGCTTTTGCAGCGCCTGCCAGGTGTCTTTGTGCTGGAAAGCCTCCCAAGCCCGCGCCAAGCAGGTGTAGAAGTCCAGGGCTTCGTAGCGGTCAAAGCAGTAGCCCGTACCGATCCCCTTGCTGGGAATGTGATGGCTGACCGTATCCACCAGCCCTCCTGTGCGGCGGGCAATGGGCACACACCCGTAGCGCATGGCGATCATCTGGCTGATGCCACAGGGTTCAAAGCGGCTGGGCATCAAAAAGGCGTCTGCTCCTCCGTAGATCAACTGGGCCAGTTGCGGCTGGTAACCCTGTTGATAGGCCATTCTGCCCGGGTGCCGCTCGGCCATCTCCCGGAGCCGCCCCTCGTAGTAGGCTTCGCCGCTGCCCAGCAAGACAAATTGTGAATCGCTATAGGCCAAAAAGCGATCCAAGGTTTGGATGAGCAGATCGATCCCTTTCTGTTCCACCAAACGGGCCACCATGCCCATCAGGAACACGTCGGGGTTGACGGTCAAGCCCAGGCGGGCCTGTAACGCGGCTTTGTTTACCGCCCGACCGCTTAGGTCGTCGATACTGAAATTAGCCTCAAGAGCGGGATCGGTGCGGGGATCGAACTTCTCGGTGTCGATCCCATTCAGGATCCCGCGCAGGCGCTCTCCCTTCCAGGCCAGCAGATCCTGTAGGCCCTCTCCATGGAGGCTGGTGCGGATCTCCATGGCGTAGGTGGGCGAAACCGTATTCACCTGGTCGGCATAGAGGATCCCGGCAGCCATGGTGTTGTGGGCGGAAAAATACCAGGGCAGCCAGGTCATGCGTTCCAGTTGCCAACGCCAGGGCCCTTGATAGGCCAGGTTGTGGATGGTAAAGACGGTGCCGATGTCAGGAGCCTGGTGCATCCAGGCCGGGATCATGCCGGTGTGCCAGTCGTGGCAGTGGATAATGTTGGGCCTCCAGGGGTAGTAGGTCCAGGCAAACTCGGCCACGGCATTGGCGAAGAAGGTAAAGCGCCAGAACTCGTCCTCGCCGTAGTAGATGCGATGGGGGGCAAAACAGTAGTGGCTGACCAGGTAAAGGGGCACATCGGTGCCGGGCAAAACGCTTTCGTAAATATCGGCCACCTGGCCCATGACCTGTTTGGACCAGATGGGATCCTTGGAGCGGGGATATTGCTCCGGTTCCGGGCCGAACTTGTCCCAGAGAAACCCGTACAGGGGCATGATGATGCGCACATCCTGACCCAGCTTGCGCAAAACGACGGGCAGGGATCCCACCACATCCGCCATGCCCCCCACCTTTGCCAGGGGTGCTGCTTCCGCCGCTGCAAACAAAATCCTGGCTTGCACCACAATGCCCTCCCTATCGCGATGACCTTTGTTTTGCTGAGGCGGACGGCTCCCGGCCCAGTTCCCTCGGCCAAAACCCTCCCCATCCTAAAACACAAGGGATCCCTATGCCGGCCAAGCTGGGGCAGAGCCCTATCGTAGACCTTGTTGGACTGCTGGCAGAGGTACTCCAGTAGGGCTACTAGCTTTCTGTCCTGAATCAGAACCTGCTGACAGCCGTAGTCTATGGTTGCTGAGTGGTGAGCCAAAGCTATAGTAACGACCCGCATCATTGGTGAGCAGCTAAAGCTGCTCGAAGGCTTTTCTACCCCGCACTACTTGCGCTAGCAGGACGGAGGGCTACTAAGCTACTCTGCCGTGTTGAATTTGATTTTCGTAAGATAGAAGAACAGAGGCGCTTAGAAATACTGTGGGCGCCGCTGCATTGCACTTTATTGGCTTCATGGGTTGCAAGGCGGCTGGGCTCGCAAGCGGGCGCAAATGGCCTGCCAAACCTGTTCGGCTAACTGGGACGGGCTGGTTTCTGACCGGATGGGCACCCGCACGTCGGCCTGGGCGTAGAAAGGTTCTCGCTCCTGCATTAGCCTTTGCAAAGCGGCCTGGGGATCGCGGGTTTGCAACAGGGGCCGTTGGCCGGGATCCCGGCTCAGCCGTTGCCAAATGAGCTCAGGGGCCGCATCCAGCCAAACGGTGAGGCCGTGGTGCAAATAGCTCCAATTCTTGGGCCTCAACACGATGCCGCCCCCCGTGGCAACTACCAGGCGGGTGTAGCTGCTCAACTGGGCCAACACCTGGGTTTCCAGCTCCCGGAAGTGGGTCTCCCCCTGCTCGGCAAAGATCTGGGTGATGGAACAACCTGCCACCTGCTCCACCAGCACGTCAGTGTCAAAAAATGGGCAGCGCAGTTGGGCTGCCAGCTCAGCTCCCAGTGTGGACTTGCCGCTGGCCATCATCCCAACTAAGTAGACATTGGCGCCGCGAAGGCGCTTGACTTCTTCTGGGCGGATCATGAGGTGGGAGAGAGGCTAGCAGGATCTAAACATAGCCATGCTCGGCTAGAAACTCCAGGGAGAGGTTGCTCTCCGGCGGAGCCAGCCCCAATAATTTTTCCACATACTTGCCCAGTATGTCCGCCTCCACGTTCACCGGATCCCCCACCTGCAGCAAGGAGAGGTTGGTCTCGCGGTAGGTCTGCGGGATTACCGCCACTTTGAACCAGCAGCCTCCCTGCCGCACCTCGGCGATAGTCAGGCTCACCCCGTTCACTGCCACGCTGCCTTTGGGCACGATGTAGCGACTGATCTCCGCCGGCACCTTGAAGCTCAGCTCCCAGGCGTTGCCAGTGGCAGCTTGATCCCACAGTTGCCCCACCCCATCGATATGGCCGCTGACGAAATGCCCCCCTAACTTGTCCCCCACCCGTAGAGACGGCTCGAGGTTAACGGTGCGCGGGCCGGATCCCTGGCCCCAAACCGAGCGGCGCAGCGTTTCCGGCGAGACATCGGCCAAAAAGCCATCGGGCAGGATCTCCACTACCGTCAGGCAGAGGCCATCCACCGCCACACTATCGCCATAGGCCAACTGCGGCTGTAGCTCTGGGCAGGTAACCCGTACCTGTGAAGAGGAGATCAACTGAGCTGTACCCAAACTGCGCACCAGACCTGTAAACATGGCTTTGGCCTCCTTGGCTCTCCTTCTAGGCCTTGGCCTGATCCCCAAAGGGGAAAAGGTATCCCAGCCCTGGGCTGGGCGGATTGGTTTTGGCTCCTCGGGGAGAGCGGGGGGAGGGGTGATCTTGCTGCTGGGCCAAGAGTCGCTCCACCTCGGCATTGAGCTGGCTTTCGCTAAAAGGCTTGGTCAGGTAGCCGGTTGCTCCCGACCACTTGCCGCGGATGCGATCCAGCAAACTATCCCGCGAGGTAACCATCAGGATAGGAAGGGACTTGAACTCTTCCAGGCTGCGCACAACGCGGCAGAGTTCTAGGCCGTCGATCCCGGGCATGGCGATGTCCATTAGTAGCAGGTGAGGCCGGTGCTGAAACAAGAGGGGGAGCACCTCGGCAGGGTTGCCCGTTGTAATCACGTGATATTTGGAGAGGGACTGCCGCAGGATTTCTTGCATCACGACACTGTCGTCCACCGCCAAGAGGGTTGTGGAAGCGTGGCGCTTGGCCTGCAACAGTTCTGGGGGCGTTTGCAGGCTCACCAGACCTTTTTTGGCCCAGGCAGCGAAGAGGCTGGCCACCTCCAGCCGATCCCGACACAGCTTCTTGGCAATGGCCTCCAGTGACTGGCCATCCTTGGTGAGGGCGTGCAGCTTTTGCCGCTGTTCGTCGGTGAGGCGATAGCGGTTGACCCGATCCCAGTTGACCACTGGCACCGCCAGCAGCGTGGGGATCACCGCCTTCAACTCCGCCCAGCGGTCGTGGCGGCGAGCCGCTTCTTGCAGCAGCGGTTCCAACTCAAACCCGCCAATGGGGGCTTCTTGGGCAACCCGTCCCTGCACTTCAAAGGAACAGGTGCCTGCCCGCTCAAAGAGATAGCGATCGAAATCGGTGAGCAGGTTGAGCCAGAGGGCGTCTTCCAGCTCACCTGGCTTGATCAGGCCCAACTGGGCGATGGCCTCTAGCAGTTCCGGCAGGGAGTTGTCTTTTATCAGCCGCTCCTGTAGCACTCGGATAGCCCGCTGTGACCATTCCAAGTTGAGGCGGGGAATAAAGCGGGATAGGCGCTTTAGCAGGATCTGGGGGTTGAGGGGTTGATCGGCGGAAAAGAGCAGCCTGCCGTAGTAGTAGGTCAGCACCCAAGGCTCCGTGCCCTCGGCGGGATCTCCCCCTTTGAGGTGGAGGTGCAGATAGCCGGTGGTAAACCGTCGCGCTTGCTGCCTGAGCAGGGGCGCCAGTTCCGCCGATGCAAACACAAAATGGGACATGTGCTGTCCTCCGGGCCCACCTCTCGAGGCCAAATGAGTATGAATTCACCTCGGCCACACACCCAAGCTTGCAGAGGAAGCCGTGATTCAGGGCTGCTTCATCTCATTATGGTTTCTTCACCAAAGAGAAACACAAGCAGAATAAGCAGAACTCTGGGAACCCTTTTCTTCTCTCGAGGCCAGCAGCCACCCGACCGGAACCGCTTCAAGGCTCAGGCTGGGCTCCCGGCTGCAACAAGGCCCGTCGGCTACGAGTTTAGAGTCTCTCGCTGGGCCTGGAGCAATTCCTGGATGCCGGCCTGGGCCATATCCAACATCTGCAACAGTTGCGAGCGGTCGAAGCAGCCGGCTTCGGCGGTGCCCTGAATCTCGATCAAGGCTCCCTGCTCGTTCATGACAATGGTCATGTCCACTTCTGCTTGGCTGTCCTCCTCGTAGCACAAATCCACCAGCACCTCGCCTCGCACGATCCCCACCGAAAGGGCCGCCACCTGCTGCCGCAAGGGGGATCCCTGCGCCGGATCCAGCAGCCCCTGTTTGTAAAGCCAAGTGATGGCGTCGTGCAGGGCCACATAGCCACCGGTGATCGCGGCGGTGCGCGTGCTGCCATCGGCTTGCAGGACGTCTGCATCGACGGTGATGGTGCGGGATCCCAGCCTGTGGAAATCCAAGGCGGCGCGCAGGCTACGCCCGATAAGCCGTTGGATCTCGGCGGTGCGGCCTGAGACTTTTAGCGTCTCTCGCGGCTGGCGCTGTTGGGTGGCGGTGGGCAGCATGCGGTACTCCGCCGTCAGCCAGCCTTGGCCGGTGTTCTGCAAAAAGGGGGGAACCTCTTCGGCCACACTGGCGGTGCAGAGGACATGGGTATCGCCAAACTTCACCAGCACTGAGCCCGGAGCGTAGCGGGTGAAGTGACGCTGAAAGGAAATCGGGCGCAATTGGGCAGCCGTGCGACCATCGGGGCGTTGCCAGCTCATGAGCAGTTCAAAATAAGGATCCCTCGCATTGTCAGTCATGTCTACCAGAGGCAGCTCACGGCTTGGAATCTCTACAGAAGTGCCGCCGGCGCCTTGACAGGCGGGGGTCTGGAGGATCGCAGCCGTGGGCCGGTTGGGCAGGTTCCAGTTGAGCAGGTTACAGTGTAAAGAAGTTCTTAACTCTCACCTCCTGCTGTTGCTATTGTTGCGGCAAGACGATGCTGCAAGAGCAGTCCTGCGGGACAACGGCAGAGACAGGAAGCGACAAGGACAAGATTGCCCATGCTCCACCCCCTGCTGCAACAGCTGCGCCGATCCACTCTGGAGCCCCTGCAGGACATCCACTGGACGCCGGAACTGTTCGGGATCCTGCTGGTGTACTTTGTGCAAGGGGCGGTGGGGCTGGCGCGGCTGGCTACCAGTTTTTACTTGAAGGATAGCCTGGGCCTCGGCCCAGCGCAGGTGGCGGCGTTGATGGGCTTTGCCGTGATCCCCTGGACCCTCAAGCCGCTCTATGGGCTCCTGTCGGATATGCTGCCGCTGGCAGGCTACCGCCGCCGTTCCTACCTCTTGCTCTCTGGGCTGCTGGGATGTGGGGCTTGGCTGGGGATGGCCCTGTGGGCGCCAACGGCTGAGTGGGCGATGCTGTGGATGGTTTTGGGATCCCTGGCGGTGGCGGTGGGGGATGTGATCGTGGATTCGCTGGTGGTGGAGCGGGTTCACGGCAGCGACTGGGCGGGGACAGGCACGCTGCAGTCTTTGTCTTGGGGGGCGACGGCTTTCGGATCCCTGCTCACTGCCTATACCGGGGGGGCGCTCCTGGCCCACTACCCGCCGCAGGTGGTGTTCGGGCTGACGGCCTTGTTGCCGCTGCTGATTGCCCTGGCGGCTTGGGTAATTGTGGATCAGCCGGTGGCCTGCTCCTTTGGCTGGGATCCCTTGCGGCAGCAGGTGGGACAGGTGTGGCGGGCGCTGCGGCAACCCAGCATTCTCTTGCCGGTGTTGTTTGTCTTTCTCTGGCAGGCAACCCCCAGCGCCGATGTAGCCCTATTTTACTTTGTAACCACCGATCTCGGCTTTGGGCCGGAGTTTTTGGGACAGGTGCGGTTGGTTACCAGCATCGCCAGCTTGGTGGGGGTGGCAATCTTTCAGGTGTATCTGCGGCGGATCCCGCTGCGGCCTCTATTTGGCTGGATGACGGTTCTTTCGGCCGGGCTGGGCCTAACCAGCCTCATCTTGGTCTATCACCTCAATCGGGCTTGGGGCATCGACGATCACTGGTTTAGTCTGGGGGATAGCTTGGTGCTGACGGTGGCAGGGCAGATTGCCTTTATGCCCGTGCTGGTCTTGGCTGCCCGCCTCTGCCCGCCAGGGATCGAAGCTACCCTCTTCGCCTTGCTGATGTCGGCTTTTAACCTGGCGGGGTTTCTCTCTCAAGAGTTGGGATCCCTGCTCATGCACGCGCTGGGGGTAACCGAGAGCGATTTCAGCCATCTGGGGCTGCTGCTGCTGCTAACCAACCTGTCCACCCTCTTGCCGCTGCCGCTTTTGGGCTGGCTGCCGGAGGGGGGCACAACCCTTGCGGGAGCAGATCTGGAGGCGGAGGCCCACGCTTCTCTCGAAGCCTTTTTACGGGAGGTGCGCGCGGAAGAGGACGAGGCAGGGATGGAGGCAATCCCTTTGGGAGAGACGGACATAACCTATTCCTGAGGGGCTGGCTGCCAATCAGACGCATTCCTAAAAGTACCCCTCACCCCCAGCCCTTCTCCTAGAGGGAGAGGGGAGCTAGGGATGGAGGCAGCCTTCGGCATGCTTAAGTGCGAGCCATCAGGTGTACTGGCTGATGTCTTCCCCGGCCTCTGCCAGGAAGGAGAGGGCGCGGCAGCGTAAGGCCACCACCTGGTCGTAGAGGGGGTTGAGCTTGCACAGGGGGGGGATGTGTATCACCTTGCGGCCAAACAGCACCACCTCCCGCTCAAAGGGGCACTGGCCGGGGATCATACGGCACAAGAAGCGGGCTACCTTCGCGTCGCGGACTTGGATGCCGTCCAGCCACTTGCGCAAGGGAGCCAAAAGGTCGGTATAGCCGCTCTCGGCCTGAGCCTCTGCCGGCAATGGCGAGGTGGCGCCCTTATTGACCAGCGTGGCCCCGAGCAGGTGGAGCTGGGGAAGCTCCAGTCCAAAGGCAGCGACCAACTGGTGCAACAGGCGGTCTTCTGGCTCGGAATATACCCCGTCGGCAACGGCTGTCATCACCGCCGTGCGCAGGAAATCTTGCCGCAACTCCGGCTGTAGCTGGGCCGCCAGCTCCTCAGGAGAGAGGGGAGCGAGATCTTTCCCCTGGTCTTCTGGCCAGTCGGAGCGGATGAGATCTTCGATAAGTCGCTGCTCTTCGGGGCTATATTCTCCATCGGCCCAAGCAATGCTGAGCAGCCCTCGTAACCAAAGCTGCGCCTGTTGCGGTGAGCACTCCCTGGCAGAAGCAGGCGTGGCACCGATAGACATAGGGATCCCCCCGATCTGGCTTACCACCATTTTAGGGGGCTGCAAGGCGGATCCCGAGGGCTGAAAACCCGCCTCGCGCGGGGATCCCCGACCAAACCCTGGGAGGCTGCGGCAAAAGCTAGCGAATGTACTGGGCCAAAGCCCGCGAAGGATGGCCTAGACGCAGCTTGCGCAGAGCATCCCGCTCAATCTGGCGAATCCGCTCCCGCGTCAAGTTAAAGTGATCCCCCACTTCTCGCAGGGTTCTCGCCTTTTGCCCATCCAGCCCATAGCGCAGTTCCAACACCTTCCTCTCAATTGGCTTTAGGGCTTGCATGGCAGAACGCACATCTTGCCGCAGGGATTGCACCAGGATCCCTTCGAAGGGTTGCTCCTGCCGCTCATCTGGCAGCAAATCGCCAAGGCGGCTTTCCCCCTCCTGGCCGACTGGCACATCCAGCGACAGGGGCAAAGCAGCAGCCTGCTGGATCATGCGCAACTTTTTAACCTTGATACCCAGCGCCTCGGCCAGCTCAGCTTCTGTGGGCCGTCGCCCTCGGGCTTTCATCAGCTCGCGGTTGGTGCGCTTGAGCAGACGCACTTTGTCCACCATATGCACCGGCAGGCGAATCGTCCGGGCTTGGTTGGCAATGCAGCGGGTAATGCCCTGGCGAATCCACCAGTGGGCATAGGTGCTGAAGCGAAAACCTCGCTCGGCATTGAATTTCTCAGTGGCCCGAATGAGACCCATGTTGCCCTCTTGGATCAAGTCCAAAAAGGGCACCCCCCGGTTGAGGTACTTCTTGGCCACACTGACCACCAGGCGCAGGTTGGCGTTGATCAGCTTACGCTGAGCCTGCTCCCCCTGGCGGATGCGGGAGCGCAGGGTAGCCACAGGGATCTGCAGGGCTGCCGCCAGTTCCTCATCGCTGGGATCCTGCCCCCGCTGTTGCCGCCATTCCCTGCGGGCCTGATCGATGAGCAGCTTCTGCTGAATTTTGCGCGACAGCTCGATCTCCTCCGCGTGATCGATGCGGGGCACCCGACCAATTGTATTCAAGTAGTGATCGACGGCGTCTTCATTCAGCCGCAACCCGCTGGCGCTCGGCTCTAGGTCGGCCTCTGTAGCTGGATCCTGAGAGGCAGACTCAGCATCAAGCCACAGATCGTCGAGCTCCTGACGGGATGAGGCAATGTCTTCTTCAGGATGAGGACGAGAGAAAACCACGGCCCAGTGAGGAGAAAACGTCACCTCCTAGTCTAGAAAAGTTTCTCCCCCTGCCGAGAGCGAAAATCGATCATGGCCCTCTTTTTTGCCCGGAAATTTTTCCGGCTGGGTGCGGGAGTGGTAGGGATCCCATCTGCCAAGTTCTCGCCAGCAGAGCATCCTGCGCGAAAACATCCATAAGCGATTTTCGATCTAGACCTTGTGTAAGATATCCAGGGGACAGCTAGCTTGCCTGCTGCCGAGCAGGATCCCACAGGTTCTATAACAGGTTCTATAAAGTAGTAAAGAAGGGAAGGGGTAGCCTTGCCAGCATAGGCTACCATGGGCCGCCGGGGGAGCCATCGGGTTCCTCAGCCTGGACAAGAATATTCACAATCTCTTGCTCCTATGGAGTCTAACCTCAACCAGCACCCTCCATCGGCCAACTTGATCGGAGAGCGGGTGCGCTGGGTAAGGGAGAAGCTGCAACTGACCCAAGATCAACTGGCGGGTCGTCTGGCCAAATACGGTGTGCAGTTGGACTACGTCAAGATCGGCCAGGTGGAAAAGGGCAAACGACGCGTCATCGACAAAGAGCTGGTGGCTTTTGCCAAGGCGCTGGGGGTCTCGGTTACCTGGCTGCTGAGCGGCGACGAATCTCACCTGTAGCGCCTCCGGGGAAGCACCATGTACCGTTATTCAAGATCCCTGTCATTATGCGTGAAAGCACGCAAGCCTTTTTGCGCTTTGCCCCTGTCCTCGTCCAAGTATCCATGTAAATACTGAAGCATAGCTATAAGTCCGCCTGTCCAGGCCAAGCCCTGTCTCTGCCTCAGCTCTCCTGTGACCCAGGGGAAGTCCAGTCCTCGCCCTGGAGAAGGTGCAGGTTCTCCCAAAAGGGATCCAGATCACGGGCGGCTTCACAGCTTCATCTAAACTTGATATTGTTAATTTGGTGTAAGACAACCTCCTTCTCTCTGCTTGTGTGAGGTTGAGGGATGCTCTCTTTCTTTTTCGACCGTTTCAACGGCGCCAGCAGTCGGCAAAGCGGAGCCCATCGGGTTCTCCCTAGCAAAGCCACCAGCGCGCAGCGGATCCCGAATCGCATGTCTGCTCCCCACGAGGTGCTCAAGCGGGAAAAGCAAGTGCAGCGGGAGCGGGAGTTCGCCGAGATGGAGCAAAACATCAGCCGCATCCACTACTTTTACCGGAAGGCAGACATGCCCCTGGAGATGCGGCAGCTCCTCACCTACCGCAAGCTGATGGCGCTGGACTACTTTACTCCCCAGGCAGCGAAAGAGCTGATCAGGCAGTGGCAGCAACAAGAAGAGCGAGAACAAGAACGCCGCAAGGTCTAGAGGCCGTTTCCGCGCCAGACCCGTCGCAGGGGTAGCAATTGCTACAGGTATAGTTCGTCCAGAAGCTGCAGCAGGACAAAGCAGAGCCCGGCGCTGCCCAAAGGCACGGTCAGGTTATCCAGCCCCCACCAAGAGAAGACCTCTAGGCCCATGGCTATGCCTCCCGCCAAAAGGCTGATGGCGAGCAAGGAGGGAGAAAAGCCGAAGTACCCCAGCAGTAGCGCCGCAATCACCAAGCTGCTCACTGCCCACATGGTCAGGGATCCCTCCCAACTTTTTTGAATGGATCCCAGTTGATAGGGGTGCTTGCCCCAAGTTTTGCCCACCAAGCCCGCTAGCGCGTCGGCCCAGGTCATCACCAAAATGCCGATCACCGCAAATACCTGTCGCTGCGGCAGCCAAAACCAATACAGCAACAGGCCAATGCTGACAGCATAGAAAAAAGTGCCGAAGCTACGCCGCCCGACCCCATTCAAGCTAGGCAAAATAGCCACCCGGTAGGAGAGCAGCGCCAAGCCAGCAAACACCAAGGAAAATCCCACCCCAAGCCAGCGGGGCACCTGCAAAGCCCAGGCCAGCAGAATGATGTTGCCCACACCGATATGGATGACTTTGCGCACCCATTCCCCATCCACCTGTCGGGAGCGCAGCCATTCCGCCAAGGCAAATACAGAGGCCAGCCAGAGAGTGTAGTAAGCAAGCTGCTGGGTCAGACCCATGAGCTGGCCTCAGAGGGTTTTCAAGTAGCTGAGCAAATCTGCCATCTCCTGGGGATCCGGCTGAAACTGGGGCATGGGCGGAGTTTTGCCACTGGTTACCTGATGAATGATAAACCGGTCAGAGCGGCGGCTGCTAACTCCCCGCAGGCTGGGGCCCACTCGGCCATCGGCTTCTTCTCCATGACAGGCAGCACAGTTGAGGGCAAACAACGAAGCACCATGGCTGGGCTGACCCTCTAGGCTGAGGACGGCTTCAGTGTAAGGATCCAGCCCAGCTCCTGCAGCCAGCCAAATCCAGGTGAGGATTGTCAGACCCACAACAGCCAAGCCCAATCCAAGCTTTGTCGCCCAGCGCCCTGCCAGCAGCGCTTGCAAAGCGTGGAGGAACGGTTGTGGACGCTGCGGGGAGGGAGAGCGAAGCGAGGTTCGCTCAAGCCCACACTCACCGTCACCAGAGGGGCGAGAACTGTCCGATCCAGCGATGTCTGAGAGGAAGGAAGGCACAGACAACCCTGAGAGAAACCGTTTCAATAGTTTACATTTCCATCAATACGATAGCTCAGGGGCCTCTTTCTGCCAACAATCTGTAACGGTATTTACTTTTTCTTAATTATTTGCTGAAGCTGTCTGAGGTTTAGGTTTCTCTGGGATGAGCCGGTGGGGAAACAGGCGCTGCATGGCTTCTGCCTGGGCCCAGGGATCGGTGTTGAGGCTGTGGATGACGTTGGCTCCTTGCAAGTAACTGCGGAGGCGATAGCCAACCTGCAGGTTTCCATAAATAACAACGGCTGCTACCTGCTCCCGCCGCCGCCCTAGCCAATCCACCACATAGTTGGGCAGAGGATCGCGAACAAAGGCTTGGAAAATCCACTGGCCGCTGCTGTTGTTTAGAGCTGCCTCCAGCAAGCTCAAGGGGGTAAGGGAATGGCTAAGCAGAGGAGGAAGACCCAAGCTGGCGGGAATGCTCAGGGTAGGAGATTCGGCTAAAAGCACTGCTTCAGGACCCAGGGAGAGATCCTGCCAGATCCAGTTCCAACTGCCGGGCGGCAAGGGCAAAGGCAGGGGTTGGCCGCCTGTCACTCCACCGCGGGCCATGGCCGCCTGACAGGGGGCAATGTCGCTCTCTGCTAGAAGGGATCCCAACTGGGCGACTCTGGGCAGATGCGGACGTGTGCCGAACAGCTTGGCCAAAGGCGAGTCCTTGGCCAGGGGATCCCCCAGCAGCAGGGGCTTTAGTTGCTCGTCGGAAAAGCCGCGGTTGAGGGCCGGGTCAGTGGGATCCTTAGCCCCCATCCAGCCGGGTACCAGGCTGAAATCTGTTTCCGCCAGGGCCGGCCACACTTGCTTGAGCAGGGCGGAGGTGGAGGGAAAAAGCCGCTGTTTGGCCCGCAGCACCCGCGTCACCGATTGGGCAATGGCCTGGGCGTCTAGGGATCCCTGCTGCACGGCTTCCACAATGGTCGCCACAGCCGCCAAAGGATCGGGAGCGGCCAAAAGGAGGTCAGCGCCGGCCTGGAGGGCCCGCACTGCTAGTGGGCAGGGAGAGGACTCCGTCTCACTGACGCGAACAGCCAGCTCGGCCAAGAAGCCCTGATCGAGGCCCTCGACCACAATCAGCCCACTGAACCCCCATTCTTGGCGCAGCAGTTGCGTTAGCCGCCCCGGCAAAAAAGAGATTGGCCAGCGCTCATCCCACTCTGGCAGCACCACTGGCGCAACCGAGATGGCCCCCACCTGCTCCACCAAGCCGCGGAAGGGCAGCCAAGGCCCCTCCTGCAGCTCACTCAGGGCCAGCCTCAGGCGAGGACACCAGGGGACATCGGTTGACTTTGGCTGCAGCGCTGCGCCTGCTGGTAGAGACTCCACCCAATCCCGGCCGGGGAAGGATCTGGCAGTGGTCAGGATCCCGCCGGGGACGGCTTGCTCACATCCGCGCACAAAGGCCCGCGCCAGTTGCAACGCCAGGTGCGGCTCCTCCGCCAGCGCCAGCTCTGCTGGGCCTTGCCCCAGGGGCTCAGCCACCGGGCCAAGCAGCCAGTTAATGCCGATGGCCGCCGCCTCCCGCGCCGTGATCCTTCCCCACTGTTCTGCCCAGCGCTCGGCTTCGGATCCCAGGCGGCTTAGGCCCAGGGGGTGGGGGAAAGAAGTAGCCCCCGCCAGCGCCAGGCCGCGACTGGCCTCGGCTGCCACCAAAAGGGGCAGGGCAGCCCAAGACTGCGCCTCCTCGATCAGCAGCAGGGCCTCTGCCACATGGCCCTCAGTAATCCAGAGGCCCCCGATCCCCACCTCTTGGATCAGTCGCTTGAGGACCTCTCGGGGAGGAGACTGGGATCCCAGGCGGGCCGAAACCGGCACCACCAGCAGTTGGGCCACCTGCCGTGCTAAGGACAAGGGCTGCTCAAGGGCCGCGACCGGGGATCCCGAACCACTCATGGACACCATCAGCAAGGGGAAAGCGAGGGGATCCTATCCTTTGCGAAAACGCCGGGCAAGCGCAAAGATCCTAACCCCTCTGCCGGCTGCCGAAACCCTCAACGCCTTTGGGAAGCCCGGCAGCGGTCGCAGGTGCCGCAGGGCAGGCTGGACTGGTTCTCAGGGTAGCCAAAATGTTGCAAAATTGCCTGCCAGCGACAGCCGCGGCTGTGGATGAAGTCCTCCATCCCCCGCCAGGGATCCTCCCGCCGTGGCGGTTGCCAGCGGCGGTGCAGCACCTGGAAGTGAAAGGGATCTGGCCAGTGCAGACAGCCCATTTCCTGTAACAGGCCCAGGGCCACCCGCGTCTCCCCGGGGGGCAAGTCGGCATAGGATCCCTGGGAGGGCAGAGTTTGGAGCAAACGCCGTGCTTGGGCCAGCAGGCGCTCCTGCTGGGAATAGAAATAGGCTTGGCGCTGGCGATCGGTGGGATCCAGCAGGCCCGTCGGCTCCGAGACAAGCATGAGGGCCCGGCAAGGGCCACCATCCCGCCCGCCCCGCCCCACCTCCTGCAGATAGTCCATCAAGTTAGGGGGTGGGTGAAAGTGCAGCACCCAACGCACGTCCGGCTTGTTGATGCCCATGCCAAAGGCGTTGGTGCAAACCAAAAAGCGCAGCTCTCCCTCTAGCCAAGCCCGTTCCAGCTGGCGGCGGGATCCCGCTTCCAGCCCGCCGTGGTAGGTGGCGGTTTTCTGGTTTTGTCGGCCCAGCCACTCGGCCAGCTCCTCCCCATCCCGCCGGGTGCGCACATACACCAGGCCCGAGCCGGGGTTTTCGGCCAGGAAGCGCAGCAGGCGGCGACGGCGATCCGCTGGGCTCCAGGCCACCTCCACATGGAGGGAGATATTGGCCCGCAGGGGATCGGCGCGGATGCACTCCGGCTGCTGTAGCCCTAGGAGGTGGCGCAGGCGGTTGAGGGTTTCGGGATCGGCGGTGGCAGTAAAGGCAGCGATGGGAAAGGCAGGCTGGCCCAAGGCAGGACGCACCAACCCCAGGCGGCGGTAGTCGGGCCGGAAGGATCCTCCCCAGCGCACCAAGGTGTGCGCCTCGTCCACCATGAGGCCGTTGATAGGCACCTGTTGCAGCCGCTCCCAGACCGGCGGGCTAAAGAGGGTTTCCGGCCCTAGATAGAGTAGACGCAGCCGATTCTCCGCCAACGCCCGCAACACCCGCTTGCGCAGAGCCGGTTCCAGCTCGCTGTGCAGACAGGCTGCCGGCAGACGGCGCCTCCAGAGATCCTGAACTTGGTCCTCCATCAGGGCAATCAGGGGTGAGACCACCAAGGTCAGGCCTGTCTGCAGCAAAGCCGGCAGTTGAAAACACAAGGACTTGCCAAAACCCGTCGGCAGCACCACGAGGGCATCCCGCTTCTCCAGCAAGGCGCGGATTACCCGATCCTGGGGCGGCCGCAGCGCCTCGTAGCCCCAGTACCGCTTGAGGGCAGAGTAAACCTGCTGCCAATCCTGCAAACGGCAATCCCCTTTGCCGCGATCTCTCTACCTACAGCAATCTACAGCGACTTCCTCGAGGGAAGTTCCAGGCCACTTCAGATCCTCCCAAAGGAAGAGGGGGCAGGGGTGAGGGAAACCCCCTGCCAGATCCACTCCCTAGGCTGGACGGCTGGGATCGGGGCTAGCGGGGAAGCGATGATGCCTGCTCAGGCTGGCAAGGTGGGGTTGCAGTAGCCATAGGGCAGCAGGCTTGTGCGATGCTAGAGGTGGGGTGTTCCTGCTGCTTTGGTTCCCATGACTGCCCTAGATTCCACGTGCTCGCTCCAGCCCAGAGTGGCTTTTGTTCACCGTCGCACAGCAGAGACGGACGTGCAGGTTCGCCTCAACCTCGATGGCAAGGGGCAGCACGAGATCGACACGGGGATCCCCTTTTTGGACCACATGCTGGCCCAGCTCAGCACCCATGGGCTAATTGATCTCCAGATCAAAGCGGTGGGGGATCTGCACATCGACGATCACCACACCAACGAAGATGTGGGCATCACGTTGGGACAAGCCCTAGCCCAGGCGCTGCAGGATCGGCGCGGCATTTACCGTTTTGGCCACTTCTGGGCGCCTTTGGATGAGGCCTTGGTGCAGGTGGTACTGGATTTTTCCGGACGCCCCCACCTCAGCTACGGCCTGGAGCTAACTGTGGAGCGCATTGGCCGCTACGAAACCCAGTTGGTGCGAGAGTTTTACCAGGCATTGGTCAACCACGCCCAGCTGACCCTGCACATCCGCCAGGCAGCCGGCCTCAATGCCCACCACCTTGTTGAAGCCAGTTTCAAAGCCTTTGCCCGCGCTCTGCGCATGGCCGTAGAGCGGGATCCGCGCCGACAGGATGGGATCCCCAGCTCAAAAGGGGTGCTGTAAACTTAGCTCCCGCTTCAGCTGGGGACGGCGTGGCTGGCCAAAACAACACTGCCGCAGGCGGGCCAACTCCGCCTCACTGAGATCCTGCCACTGGCCGGGAGCCAGTCCCTCCAGCGAGAGAGGGCCCAGCCGCACTCGCACCAATCGCAGAGTTGGGATGCCGACAGCGGCGGTCATGCGGCGCACCTGGCGATTGCGACCTTCCTGCAGCGTCAGCTCCAGCCAAGTGGTGGGGATGGAGCGGCGAAAGCGAATGGGCGGATCCCGCGGTGGCAAGGGTGGCTCTTCGGTGAGAACCCTCACCTGGGCAGGGCGGGTTTTCCGCCCCTGGATGATCACCCCTTTTTCCAACTGTTGCAGAGCCTGCGGCGTGGGGATCCCTTCCACCTGCACCCAGTAGGTGCGCTCGTGGCCAAACTTGGGATCGATGAGGCGGGCGTTGAGGCGACCATCGTCGGTTAGCAGAAGCAGACCTTCGCTATCTCGATCCAACCGCCCCACCGGATAGACCCTGGGCACCGGGATGAAAGACTTGAGAGTTGGCCGCCCCTGCCGGTCAGTAAATTGGGTGAGCACGCCGTAGGGTTTGTAAAACTTGAGGTAGCGCATGGCAAAAGGGTGGATCCCGTCTTTTAAGGTTGGGCAGAGCAGCTTCAACGGTAAGATCAAGCCTTGAGGGCAGCGTTTCCCCCTGGCGGCAGAGTTTGACGGATCTCACCTCATGACGATAGACAACAATCTACTCTGGGTTTTAATTGGAACGGCAGGGCTCTCCCTTCTCAGTCTGGTGTACGTGTGGGTGGATGAGGGGATCAAACGGCGCCGCTACGAGCGGCAAAAGCAAGAAGAGGCTGCCCAAGCCGCTGCCGCTGCCCCCGAGCCCACCGCCACAGAGCCAAAAGCCGAGCTCGAACCCTCCGCCTCTCTCCAGGAGGCAGAGGTAGCGCCTAATACACCCAATGCCCCAGCCGCTACCTCCGAGCCGCTTGCCGATACCGCCGCTAGAACAGAGGAGACGCCGGAGGCCACCCCTTGAAGCTGCTCTTCCCCCGTTCTGCCTAAGTCGGCAGGTGGGCTAACCTGAGACAGGACGGCCAACGGGATCCCTATGTTGCGCCTGTTGCGGATCGAGAACTTCGCCCTCATCGAGCAGTTGGAGATCCCCTTTCGGGCGGGGCTGAATGTACTCACGGGAGAAACAGGGGCAGGCAAATCTATCATTCTCGAGGCTCTCGATGCCGCGCTAGGGGGGCCAGCTCGCACTCTGCGCAGCGGCAGCGAGCGGGGCCTAGTGGAAGCCGTTTTCCAGCCCACGGCCGCCCTGGAGGCCTGGCTAGAGCAGGAGCAAATTGAGCCTTTGGAAGAAGGCCTGGTCTGCAGCCGCGAGCTGGGGGTGCGCAACGGCAAGCTCAGCAGCCGCCTGCGAGTCAACGGGGTGCTGGTGAACAAGGCTCAGATGCTCAGCCTGCGCTCCCACCTGATGGAGATCACCGCCCAGGGTCAGACAATCCAGCTCCAGTTGCCCCAAACTCAGCGCCGCTGGCTGGATGCCTTTGGCGGCGAAGAGCTGTTGCGCCTGCGCCTAGAGGTGGCAGCTTGCTACCAAACCTGGAGCCAGCTCAAAGCAGAGATAGCATCCCGCCAACAAAACCAACAACTGCGGCTGCAGCGGCTAGATCTCCTGGAGTTGCAAGCCCAAGAACTGGCTGCCCTGCGCCTAGAGGATCCCGACGAGCTGACCAAATTGGAGCGGGAGCGGGAGCGCCTAGCCCACTGCGTGGAACTGCAGCAGCAGAGCTATGCCGTCCACCAACTGCTCTACCAAAACGACAGCGGCTCGCCGGCTATTGCTGACTTGTTGGCCCAAGCCGAGCGGTTGCTGCAGAGCATGGCTCAACGGGATCCCGACCTAACTCCCCTCCTCGAACTGGTTAGCAGCGCCCTCGTTCAGGTGGAGGAGGCCGGACGGGAGCTGCTGCGCTACGGCGAGACCCTGGAAGCAGATCCCAGTCGGCTAAACAAAGTTGAACGGCGCCTTGCCCAACTGCGCCAGGCCTGCCGCAAATACGGCCCCACCCTGGCCGAGGTGATGGCCCACGCGCAGCGGGTGCAGGCAGAGTTGGCCCAACTGCGGCACGAGAGCACCGACTTGGAGGAACTAGAGGCGCGGCTAGACCAGGCAGCCCAGGAGCTGGAGCGCCACTGCCAGGCGCTTTCCCACCTGCGGCAGCAGGCGGCCCGGAAACTGGAAAAGGCCCTCGTTGAGGAGCTCAAGCCCCTGGGGATGAGCGGCGTGCAATTCCAGGTGCAAATCCAGCCAGGATCCCCCAGTGCCGAAGGGGTGGATCAGGTGAGCTTTTGGTTTAGCCCCAACCCCGGCGAGCCCCTGCAACCCCTGGCGGAGATTGCCTCCGGCGGCGAGATGAGCCGTTTTCTACTGGCCTTAAAGGCGGTGTTCAGCCGCGTCGATCCGGTGACTACCCTGGTTTTTGACGAGATCGACGTTGGCGTATCCGGCAAGGTGGCGCAGGCCATTGCCGCCAAATTGCACCAGCTGGCCCGGAACCACCAAGTTCTCTGCGTTACCCACCAAGCCCTGATTGCCGCCCTAGCCGATCACCACCTGCGGGTTTACAAAGTGGTGCAAGAAGGGCGGACCTGCGTGCGGGTGGATCCTCTGGGAGAGAGGGAGCGCCGGGAAGAATTGGCCCAACTGGCCGCTGGCCACTCCGCCCAGGAGGCAATGGGCTTTGTGGAAGCCCTTCTCAAGCAGGCAGTCCAACTGGCCAGCTCCGCCTAGCTCCCCTCCCCCTCGAAAGAGGGGCTGGGGGTGAGGGCCTCAACCTCCCAAAAACAGCTCCAGCACTTGGGGATTGTGCAACAGGTTGGGGCCAGTATCCTCAAAGCGGTTTTCTCCCATGGACAAGACGTAGCCCCAGTCCGCTATAGCCAGAGCCTGCTTGGCATTTTGCTCCACCATCAGGATACTGACGCCAAGGCGGTTGATCTCCTGCAGGAGAGCAAAGGTCTGCTCAACGTACAGGGGCGACAGGCCAGCAGTGGGCTCGTCCAGTAACAACAGCCGGGGCTCTGTCATCAACGCCCGCCCCATGGCCAGCATCTGCCGCTGCCCACCGGAGAGGGATCCCGCCGCTTGCTTTCGCTTCTCTTTTAGGGGCGGAAACAGCTCATAAACTCGCTCCAGTTGAGCAGTGTAGTTATCGCGCCGGATAAAGGCCCCCATCTCCAGGTTTTCCTGCACCGTGAGGGAGGGAAAGACATTGTTGGTTTGGGGCACAAAGCCAATCCCCCGCCGCACCAGTTGCTCGGCAGGGAGATGGGTGATGTCAGAGCCTTGGAACAGCACCCGGCCAGAGTGGATAGTGGCCAACCCAAAGAGGGACTTGAGCACCGTGGATTTGCCCGCGCCGTTGGGGCCGATGATGACCACAATTTGGCCCGGATTGACCTTGAGGCGGATCCCTTTGAGGATGTCCACGCCGCGGTAGCCGCTGTAGAGATCTTGAATCTCTAGCAAAGGGGTCATGGGGGGGATCCCTCCGGCGAGACGGTGGAGGCCGGCCCGGAGCTGAGAGCATCCGCCAGGGCAATGGATCCGAGATAGGCCTCACGCACGGCTGGGTTTTGCTTGATTTCCTGCATGGATCCCTGCGTCAGCACCCTCCCCCCCGCCATGACCACCACATGGTGGCAAAGGCGAGTCACCAGATCCAGGTCGTGTTCGATGATGCAGAAGGTGCAGCCGCGCTCACGGTTGAGGTACTCGATAAAGCGCATCAAGTCCGCCAGCAGCGTGCGGTTGACACCAGCCCCTGGCTCGTCCAAGAGGATGACCCGCGCGTTCGCCATTAGAGTACGTCCCAGTTCCAACAGCTTCTTTTGTCCGCCGGAAAGGTTGACCGCCAGTTGATCGCGTAGGTGGATGAGGTTGAGCCGTTCCAAAACTTCTTCAGCCCGAGCCTGAAGCTGGCGCTCTTGCCGTTGCACGCGCCGCCAGCGGAACCAGGTGTTGAACAGGTTCTCCCCCGCCTGCTCAGGAGGGACGACCATCAAGTTTTCTAGAACGGTCATGCGGCCAAACTCCCGCGGGATCTGGAAGGTGCGCACCAGCCCGCGGTGGAACAAGCGGTGGGGAGGCAGGCCGGTGACATCTTCCCCATCCAGCCAAATGCGGCCGCTGCTGGGTCGAATAAACCCGGCAATGATGTTAAAAAGAGTTGTTTTCCCCGCCCCGTTGGGGCCGATCAAGCCCGTGATCCGGCCAGCTTCGATGCGGAAGGAACAGCGATCCAGGGCATTGACGCCGCCAAACTGTTTGGAGATGTTGTCGATAACAATCACGCTGCTGCTCTGGGAAAACTCGATTACCCAATGGATCCGCCATTGTATGAACTTTTATCGTAGGATAACGAGCCCTATTTAACCAAACTCGGGAATAGGTTTGCCAAAAAGCTACTCCTTGGGGGTTGGGCTGACTCTAGGAGGGAACTCTCCGAGGTAAGCCAACGTCTGCTTCTGTACCATCAACTTTTGGGAATCGCAGTTTTATTCCCTCATTGGAGGTTCTTGGTTATGTCCTCTGTGCACAAACTGACCCGGCGGGCCTTCGCAACGGCGGCAGCTCTGACGGCAGCGGCGCTGGCCACCACCCTGCTGCCGAGCACAGCTCAGCAAGCAGCCCAAACCCCGATCAAAATTGGAGCGCTGCTGTCTTTGACAGGCGACCTGCAAGCCTATGGGGAAAACTGCCTCAAGGGCATCAAGCTGGCCCTGGATCAGATCAACGCTGCTGGCGGCGTCCTCGGATCCCAAATCCAAGTGGTGGAGGCGGATGACCAAACCTCAGCCCAGCCGGCTATCGATGCTGCCCAGCGGCTCGTGAATGTGGAGAAGGTGGCCGCCATTATTGGTGCTTTGGGCAGTGGCGTTACCATCCCAGTGGCCACAACAGTAACAGTTCCCAGCAAGATTCCGCAGATTTCGCCCGCTTCTACTGCTCCCAGCATCACCACCTTGGACGACAATGACTTTCTGTTCCGCACCGTTCCTTCCGATGCTTTCCAAGGGGTAGCCCTGGCGCAAATTACCCGCGAAGAGAAGCTGGATCGCCTGGCGGTTATCTACATCAACAACGACTACGGCCAAGGGCTGGCCGACAGCTTCAAGGCAGCCTTTGAGAAGCAGGGAGGCAAGATCACCAAGGCCGTCCCCTACGAGCCCGGCAAAGCCTCCTACCGCGGCGAGCTGGATCAGCTCAAGGAAGGGGATCCCCAGGCCCTAGTGGTTATTGGCTATCCAGAAAATGGTGCGGTTATCCTGCGGCAGGCTTTGGAAGGGGGGCTATTTGACCGCTTTGTCTTCACAGACGGCATGCGCTCTCCCGATCTGGCCACCCAGGTGGGGGCGGACAAGCTTGAGGGATCCATCGGCACTTCGCCCCAGGCCCTCACCGATAGCAAGGCTTACCAGAGCTTTGCCGAAGCCTACAAAACTACCTACGGGGAGCTGCCCCCCACGCCTTACATTGACACCGCCTACGACGCCGCCTTCCTCTTGGCTCTGGCCATTCAAAAGGCCGGCAGCACCGATGGCACCGCCATCCGCGATGCTCTGCGGCAAGTGGCCAATCCCCCCGGCACCGAGATCCTGCCAGGAGAGTGGGCCAAGGCGGTGGAGCTACTCAAGAAAGGGGAGGACATTGACTACACCGGTGCTTCCGGCTCGCTGAACTTCGACGAGAAGGGAGACGTGGCTGGAACCTTTGCCCACTGGACTTTTAAAGAAGGAAAGATCGTGGATTTGCAGGTGTTTGAGCCGGAAGGCTAAGAGTCTTTAGGCCGGTGGTGCTCGGCTTGGCCGGGCCAGTTCCCGCCCAAGCTCAAAAGCGGGGGTCTGCAGAGGAGACTTTTGCAGGCCCCTGTTTTTTGGGGAAGATCAACAGGAGGGGAGCAAGTCTTTGCTGTGAACCTGTACCGAGATGTGCTGCGGCCCTTGCTTTTTTCGGGCCTGAGGGCTGACCCGGAAGCGGTCAAGGTGGGGCTCTTGCGCGCCCTGGAGTGGCTGGACGCCACCCAGGCTACCGGGATCCTGGCTCTTTTGGAGCGCCTGTTCTGCTATCGGGATCCCCGGCTAGAAGTACGGCTCTGGGGCCTCACCTTCCCCAATCCCATCGGCCTGGCGGCGGGCTTTGACAAGGATGGTCACGCTTTGGCCGTCTGGCCCAGCTTGGGCTTTGGCTTTGTGGAGGTGGGCACCGTCACTCCTCAGCCCCAGCCGGGCAACCCCAAGCCGCGCCTGTTCCAGTTGCCCCAGGATCGGGCTGCTCTCAACCACATGGGCTTCAACAACCAGGGGGCGGCAGCTCTGGCCGAACGGCTGCGCCGGCTGCGCCAACGTCTCATTCCCATTGGCATCAACCTGGGCAAAGGGAAGGCCACCCCCCTGGAGGCGGCGGCTGCCGACTACCTGGCCAGCTTTCGTCTGTTGCGGGAGCTGGGAGACTATTTTGTGGTCAACGTCAGCTCCCCCAACACGGCGGGATTGCGATCCCTGCAGGCTGCCGAGCAGTTGGCGCCCATCCTAGCGACGTTGCAGGAGGAAAATCGCGGACAGAAGCCCCTTTTGGTGAAGATTGCCCCTGACTTGGATTGGCCAGCAATTGACGCCATCCTGGAGCTGGCCCAAGCCTACGGACTGGCGGGGATTGTAGCCACCAACACTACCCTGCGCCGCGACAACCTGAAAACCCGCTTCCTGCCCGGCCTGGGGCCCCTCGCTACGGCAGCCGGCGGCATCAGCGGCGCCCCCCTGCGACAGCGCTCCACCCAGGTGATCCGCTACATTCACCAAGCCACCCAGGGGCAATTGCCGATTATTGGAGTGGGGGGCATTTTCACTCTGGCCGACGCCCTGGAGAAACTGGAGGCCGGGGCCAGCCTGCTCCAGGTCTATACCGGCTGGGCCTATGAAGGGCCAAGCCTAGTTCCCCGCCTGTTGCGCGGCCTGGCCGCTGCCAGGAATCCCGCCCCTTTCTCCTCGGAGAGAATGCCGCCAGGGATCCAATCCGGGCGTAAGATTGTTATGGATCCCTGAGGGAACTTGCCGGTGAACCTGCTGCAACACCTGTTCAAAACCCCCCATCCAGTTATTGGGGTGGTTCATCTGTTGCCGCTGCCCACCTCCCCCCGTTGGGGCGGCGACCTGGAGTGGGTGATCGCTCAGGCGGAGCAGGCTGCCACGGCCTTGGCAGCAGGAGGAGTAGATGGGATCCTCGTCGAGAACTTTTACGATGCGCCCTTTGCCAAGGAGCAGGTGGATGCGGCGGTGGTGAGCGCCATGACCGCAGTTGTCCAGCGACTGAAAATGCTGGTCTCCCTGCCCATCGGGATCAACGTCCTGCGCAACGATGGCTACAGCGCCCTAGCCATTGCCGCCTGTGTGGGGGCCCAGTTTATCCGGGTCAATGTCCTCTGCGGGGCGATGGTGACCGACCAGGGCATCATTGAGGGAAATGCCCACCGCCTGCTGCGCTACCGCCGCGAGCTGGGGGCCGACATCAAGATCTTTGCCGATGTGCTGGTGAAGCACGCCCAGCCCCTAAGTCCCATTAGCCTGGAGGCGGCTATCGCCGACACGGTGGAGCGCGGCCTAGCCGATGCCATTGTTCTCTCCGGCTGGGCCACCGGAAAACCGCCTCTTCTGGAAGATCTGAAGCTGGCCCGCCAAGTTGCCCCTCAGGTACCTCTGTTGATTGGCTCAGGGGCCACCGCCGAAAACATCGGCACCCTCATCCGCCACGCGGATGGCGTGATTGTGGCCAGTTCTCTGAAACGGCCGGCCCGTTCCGCCGGCATGCCGGTGGGCTGTGCGGATCCCTTTCCCCTCATCGACCCCATCCGGGTGCGGCAGTTTGTGGAAGCATTGCACCTTGGCCTGGGCGAACAGCCCGCCAATCCGGCTTGCCTGGCCACTCCCAGCTCTAGCTGCAGCTAGACCTCAGGGATAGAATTGTCATTCATTACTTCGTCGTATCAGGGTTTCTCCTCATGTTGTCGGCTGAACTCGAAGGCTGGCAGCCTTCCCCCAGCTTGGTTTCCGCTCCCGTTGGTGGGACGGAGCCCTTGCCCTTGGAGGAAGTTTCGTGGAGCCACGTGCCGGCTCAGGTTCCCTGCATTTGGGTCATCGACGATGACCCGGTGAGCCGTCGCTACATCGGCAAAGTCCTTAGAAGCTCCAACTATCAAGTGGAAAGCTGGGAAAGCGGCCAGTTGGCCTGGGAGCACCTGCAGACCCTGGATGAAAGCGAATGGCCGGATTTGATCATCTGCGACTGGGTCATGCCGGGTTTGTCTGGAGTAGAGCTCTGTCGCCGTCTGAAGCACTCCGCTGCCGGCCAGTTTGTCTACTTCCTTTTGCTCACCGCCCGCTCCGAAGTTGAGGATCGGGTGCAGGGGCTGGATGCAGGGGCGGACGAGTTTATCGTTAAGCCGGTCGAGGCTGAGGAGCTGCGGGCCCGGGTACGGGCGGGGCTGCGCCTGCAGCGGCTCACCCGAGCTCTGGCCCAGGCCAACCGGCAACTGCGGGCCCGCAACGAGCTGTTGGAGTCTCTGTCTTTGACGGATCCCTTGACTGGAGCCTTGAACCGCCGCGCTCTCGACCAGGCGTTGCCCCATTTACTCAAGCAGGTGGGGCCCCGTGGGCAAGCCCGCTATCGCTATCTCTGCCTGCTGATGATGGATGTGGATTACTTCAAGCAGGTCAACGACACCTACGGCCACTTCATCGGCGACTGCGTGTTGCAGGCCCTTGTTGGGCGGCTGCACAATCAACTGCGTCCCTCCAGCCTGCTCTACCGCTACGGCGGCGAAGAATTTGTCTGCGTCACCCCTGGGCTCAACCCCGCCCACTGCCACCGCTACGCCGAGTCTCTGCGCCGGGCCATCGCCAGCCGGCCAATTGACGTTTCGCCCAAACGCAGCCTGCCTGTCACCATTAGCATTGGCGGGATCGTTATCAGCGAAGATGACCCCTTAGATCCAGAAGCTGCTCTCCAGCGAGCGGACGAGGCCCTCTACCAGGCCAAGCAAGCCGGGCGAAACTGTGTACGCCTCTTCCTGCCATCGCTACTGGAGAACTACTGTCCTCCGCCGGGCTCGAGAGGGTAGCCGGAAGCTGCCGCCAAGGCTTCCAGCGAGCGCAGCCCCACGTAGGTGCGGCCGTTGATGATCCAGGTGGGATAGCTGGTGATCCCTGCTTCTGTGCATGCCTGGGCTTGGGGCGTACCGGGACCGTTGGGGGAGCACTCCACGTAAGGCACTTGGGCAAAGGCCGACCCAAACAGCTCTTTCTGCTCCTGACAATGGGGGCACCAGTAGGCCCCGTACATGGTACCGCCGATCTGCCGCAGGTGGGCCGCCAACCCTGCCGCCAGGGGGCTGGGGGGAGGAACTTGGTTGGCATACACCCCAATGGTGGTCACCAAGGTGAGAAAGCTCACGAGAATGTAGCTAAAGGCCAGCTTGCCCCAATCCAGCCAGCGGTGGCCCAGCAGGGTTACCGCCCACAGGCCGGCCACCAAGACTATGGCGGTGGTGCAATACAGACAAAATTGCCGCAGCACCCCCACCATCAGGTAGAGCATGTACATTTCAAAGGCGGTCATGGCGGAAACCAGACCAAACAGGGCCGGCCAGCGCCACCGCTTCACCAGCGGGATCCCATCCGGCAGCACCGCCAGCGCCAAGACCCCCAAAAACCCCAGCAGGCCAACTGTTGCCGTCGGGATCCCCAAAAACTCTGCCCAACGGCTGGAGAGCACCAGGTCGCACCCCCCATCCCCCGTGCAGAAAGCGGCAGGCTGATCGGTCAGCTTGGTGTAGGTGAGGTAGGCCGTCAACAGGGATCCCAAGCTGGCCAAGGTTGCCAAGATGGGACGAGCATGGCGCTGCAGCCAGGTCTCTTCTTGGGTTCTGAGTTTGAGGTAGAAGGCCATGGGGTTCTAGAGCGTTCCAGCAGATGGACACCCCCGATTATAGTGGGGCAGCGTTGGCCTCGTCCGTGGGATCCGAGGCAGAAGAGCCGGCTGAGCGCCGCACTTGGGCAGCAAACCTATCCCCCAGTGGCTCCAGCTCCCAAATAGATCCCATCTTGGAGTTGGAAATAGGCCGGTCGCAGATCCCCCAGCGGCGACGAAAGTAGCGGGCCAGATCTTTTTCGGCCAGAGCCAGATACACTGGCCGGCCATGGGGACAAGTGTGGGGATTGGCGGTGCGCTGCCAGGCCTCCAGCAACTGTTGCATCTGCTCCAGGGTAAGGGGGATCCCATTGCGCAGGGCGCCACGACAGGCCACCGCCACTTGAGCTGATTCGAGGTCAGCACAGCGGCTCAGCTCCAGGAGGGATCCCTGAATCTCCTTGGGATCTTCCGACCACAGGGCCAGAGGCAGGCGGCGCACCAGATAGGTGTTGGGGCCAAAGGGTTCCGGCTCCAGCCCTAATTGCTCCAACTGCTCCACGGCTTGGGGGGATAGTCCCTGCAGCATTACAGGCGTCTCCAGTTCTACTGGCTGCCAATGGCGTTGGATGTACTCGTAGCGCACCCGCTCGTGGGCCAGGTGCTGTTCCACCAGCCATAGCCCCTGAGGGTGCTCCGCCAGGATGTAGATTCGGTGCAGTTGGGCCAGGGCCCTAAGAGGGGGCAGGGAGGGAGCCGAGCAAGCGGGAGCAGCAGGAGCTGGGTTGAAGGGAAGATGGGGCTGCCGGCTGGCCTCATAAACCGACTTGGCCTCGCTGGCCCGGATGAGATGCACCGAGCGGCGGCTGGCTTGGCCAGATCCCGATTGGAGAAGAGCGTGCAAGTGCTGGCGCAATTGCTCCTGTCGGATCTCCGGATCCTGGAGATAGAGCTCGCTCTTGGCAGGATGGCGATTCCAGTCCACCTGCTCTGGCGGCAAGCGCAGGTGCACCACCACCAGCGGGTAGCGGTGGCGGGGCAAGGCGTGCTGAAAGACTGACTGGATTAGCCGTTGCCACTCCGGCATCTGCACAAAGCGCCCGTTGACGGCCACGCGGATCCAATCGGGGCGGGGGCGATGCCGGCGATCCGGCAAGCCCAGCACCATTTCCCAATCGCTGTCCCCCTCTCGGATCCGTCGGTAGCGCAGATCCGAGGGATCCACCTGCGGTAACACTTGTAGCAGCAGATCTTGCAAAGACTGGCCCGGCCACAGGCTGAGCAACAGTTGCCCCTCCTGGCGCACCTGCCAACTCACCCAAGGATGGGCCAAGGCTGCATTCTGCACCAGTGTCAAGAGCGGGCGAGTCTGGGGCAGGGAGCGGCGGCGCAAGGGCCAATCGGCAAACAAATCCGCCACCGTGACCACCGTTCCCAAGGCCATGGCTGCTGGTTGCCTGTGGGTCAGCTCCCCTTGGCGGTCGTAGGCGGCCAGCCAGCCGTGGGCATCCGCAGCATGGCGGGTCTGAATCGTCAGGGATCCCAGGCGGGCCAGGCTGTGCAGGGCTTCGCCCCGAAACCCCAGGCTACGCCCATCTAACTTGCTGGTGGTGTGGCGGCGAGCCACCTGCTCCAACTCCGAACCTGGGATCCCTTGCCCATTATCGGCCACCCGCACCTGCCAGCGACTGGGCCAAATCTCTACCTGAATGCGGGTGGCCTGAGCATCGAGGGCATTTTCCAGCAACTCCCGTAGGGCCGCCTCCAGCGAGTCAATCACCTCTCCCGCGGCCATCTGGGCGATCCGCTCTGGGTTCAGGGGCTGGATTTTGGACATGGAGTGAGTTGAGAAAGCAGACCCTCTTTCTGCCAGCCTGTCGCCGAAAGGCCAACAGCGTCGAGCTTTAGCTTAGCTCTCTCTCTGTTGCCGGTGGACAGCGCCTTGCTAATAATTTTCATTAACTTCAAGGGCCCTCTCAGGCAAAGTGAAGGATTGCTGCTCTGCCCCCCTACCCGCTGGCAACCGCCAAGAGCTCCGAGAAAAAGAGAGCTGAGTGGGTGGACAGTTAAAGGAAACCTTAAAATCCCAACCCCAGTCATCAGCCTCTACTAGGATTTAAATAATAAAATTTCTCATTAAGGGGGAGATTATGGCAGCACAGCAGGCTCCGGCCAAAGAGCTGTTTAGAGAGGCCTTTGAGAATCGCTACACCTGGGATAAGGACTTTCCTGGCTACCAAGCTGAGATAGCCTACTTTCCCAAAGAAGGTGACAGCAGCCTCTCCTTCTCAGGAGTTGTGAGTATTGACCGCAACATGAAGATTGATATTGCCGGCGTCGAGGACGAGGAGATCCGCCAGAAAATAAGGGAACAGATGTGGGAAATCATGGTGCATCGCGTTCGTCATTCCTTCGACGAAGAACACGGTGGCCACACCTTTGTCTATGGAGAGCCACAAAATTCAGACATCACTGAAGTTCTTGTTTCGGGCTTATCTTCTACCGATAGGTACTGGGTTCAGGACAAGCACATTCAAAGGGTGCATCGCCATCTTGCCAATCGGACAATTACAGTCTCAGTTCAAGAGTTTTACGATACAGGTGAGGGCTACCTACCCACTCACTACACTGCTGAGTATGGTAGCCCAGGAACCGAAGAAAAAACTCAAGCAAAGATGATCTATGAAGATCGTTATCAAAAAATAGGTCGGTATTGGATTCCAGTTGAGAGAAGAATTTGGGAAGAGCAGGATGGCAAAAAAAGTGCATCGCCTCAGCTTTTCCTCTTCTCAAATATTCGATTTTTCGAATAGCTGGGAAAATAAGTTTTCTCTTTAAAGCAGCAAACCGCCCAGCATCAACCGCCAAGGCCAGGTGGGCTTTCCCCAGTATGCCCATCTGTGTGGGAAAGAGCCAAGCCCCGGCCCTCAAGCAGGGAGAAAACCCCCTGGTGAAGACCAGGGGGTGAAAAGCAGTCGAGTCAGCTAGGTCAGGAGTGGATTAGCCACGGATGGCCGGCGCCACTTCCACCGCCGCCAAGTCCAGCGGGAAGTTGTGCGCATTC